>NZ_CAXFCL010000303.1:0-11033 GCF_964000955.1 uncultured Abyssibacter sp. | reverse complement strand
CTACGCAGCATCAACGCGCGTATCGAACGCTGGGTGCTGGCCCGCGTCCGGCGACTGCCCGGACCCGTCGCGATCCGCCGACAACGAATCTACATTCTGCCCACCCGCCAGGGCACGGTGTTCGCGGTCATGACCTTCGCGCTGCTGCTGGGGTCGATGAACTATTCCAACAGCTTGGGCTTCGCGCTGACTTTCCTGCTCGCCGGACTGGGTCTGGTCACCATGCATCACACTCACGGCAACCTCGTGAATCTGCAGGTGGCCGCACGCGGCAGCGTGCCGGTATTCGCGGGCGAGACGCTGCGTTTCTCGGTCGGGCTGATCAACCCGAGCCGGCGTGACCGGCACGTGATCACCCTGACCCTGCAACAGGGCGACTGGGGCGACCACTGGGCGGACGTGCCCGCGGAAAGCGAAGTGACGACGGGACTGGACGTGAAGACGACGCGCCGGGGCCGCGTCCCCGCGCCGCGCTTCGCGGTATCGTCGCGTTTTCCCCTCGGTCTGTTCTACGCCTGGACCTGGATCGAGTTGGACCAGAGCGGCATCGCCTATCCCAGTCCCGCGGGCATCACCCTGCCCGATGCGCTGGACGGTGACGAAGGCGCCGAAACGATGGCTTCGCAGCCCGGCAGCGACGATTTCGCCGGCGTGCGCGACTACCACCGCGGCGACTCGCTGAGCTCCATCCACTGGAAGGTCAGCGCCCGCAGCGGTGAACTGGTGGTCAAGCAGTTCGCGCAGGCGCGGAGCAACGAGATCGTGCTGAATTTCGACCGGCTCACCGACCCGGACCCGGAGCGGCGTCTGTCACAGCTCGCCCGCTGGGTGCTGGACGCCGCCGAACGCGGTCTGAGCTGGTCGCTGGTACTGCCCGACCAGCAGATTCCCGCGGATACCGGAGCGGAGCACTGCGCCCGCTGCCTCACCGCGCTCGCCCTGTTCGCGCCAACCCGGACATGATGCCGCCGGTCTCCCAGCGCTGCCTGCCTCGCCTGCTCGTCGTGCTCGCGATCGTGATCCTGCCGCATGCCCGCAATCTGCCGTTGTGGATCCCCGCATTCGCACTGGGCATGATGCTCTGGCGCCTTGGGGTCGCACGGCGTGGCTGGCGCATGCCCGGCATGCTGATTCGCGGCGGACTGGCCGCGATGGCCTTCGCGGCCGTGCTGGCCACGTTCGGCTCCATCAACGGCCAGACCCCCGGCGCCGCGCTGCTGGTCCTGATGGCCGCGCTCAAGCTCACCGAAACACGCACGCTGCGGGACTACACGATCCTCGCGTTTCTCGGGTATTTCCTGCTCGGTACTCATTTCCTGTTCGACCAGAGCATCCCGATGATCCTGTTCCTGCTGGTCTGCGGGGTGCTGATCACCGCGGTGCTGGTGGACATCAATCATCCGGACGGCAGCCTGTCCACCCGGACCAGCCTGCGCACCGGCGCGATCCTGATCGCCCAGGCGCTGCCGCTGATGCTGGTGCTCTTCGTGCTCTTTCCGCGCATCCCCGGCCCGTTGTGGGGTCTGCCGTCGGACTCCGGCGCGAACGCGGTCACCGGGCTCGGCGAGAACATGTCGCCAGGAGACATCTCCCAGCTGTCCCGATCCGACGAAGTGGCGTTTCGCGTCCGCTTCGACGGCCCGGTACCGCCACGGCACCAGCGCTACTGGCGTGGCCCCGTGCTGTGGACCTTCGACGGGCGCACCTGGGAACCGGGATTCCGGTCGGGCAGCCTGCAGGCCGGGACGCTGACCGACGCGGAACAGACCGTCCGCTACGAGGTGACGCTGGAAGCCCATCGTCATCACTGGATGCTTGCGCTGGACATGCCCGTCAGCACCCCACCGGATGCGCGCATGACGCCCAACCGGCAACTCGTCGCGCGCAAGCCCATCCGAGAGCGCATGCTCTACTCGGTGGAATCCGCGCTGGACTACAAGCTCGACCCGGCGCTGGAAGGCTGGCCACGCCGACTCGCCTTGCGTCTGCCGGTCGAGGGCAACGAGCGGACACGCGAGCTCGCGGCCCGCTGGCGAAACGAGGAGACGGACGACCGCGCGCTGGTCGATCGCGCCCTGCGCATGTTCCGCGAACAGCCCTTCGTCTACACCTTGCGGCCGCCTCTGCTCGGCGAGAACAGCGTCGATCAGTTCCTGTTCAGCACCCGCCGAGGCTTCTGCGAACACTACGCCAGTGCCTTCGCCGTGCTGATGCGCGCGGCCGGCGTGCCGGCGCGTGTAGTCGCCGGCTATCAGGGCGGTGAAATGAACGACAACGGGCAATACATGATCGTCCGCCAGTCCGATGCGCACGCCTGGGCCGAGGTCTGGCTCGAGGGCGCCGGCTGGACCCGCATCGACCCGACCGCCGCTGTCGCGCCCGATCGCGTGGAGGTTGGCCTGGGAGCCGCGCTACCCGCCGGCGAGCCGGTGCCGTTCCTGGCCCGTCGAACCGGGTCCGTCATCGAGGCCATGCGCCTGCGCTGGGATTCGATCAACGCGCAGTGGAACTACTGGGTCCTGGCCTACGGCCCCGAATTGCAGCGCTCAGTGCTGTCGCGGATCGGCCTGCCCGACTGGCGCAGCATGATCCTGGCACTGACCGGGCTGATCACCCTGATGCTGACCAGCCTGGGTGCCTGGCTGTTGTGGCAGTCACGCAGCGCTGCGACGGTGGACGACGCCCGCCGCATCTGGAACCGCGCGACCCGGCGGCTGAACCGGCTGGGGCTGGCGCCCCTGCCGCACGAAGGCCCGCGCGACTACTGCGAGCGAGCGGCCCGCCAGTCTCCCGACCTGGCGCTCAGGCTGCACGCCCTGGCCGACGCCTATATCGCGGTGCGCTACGCCGACAGCGCGGAACTGGACAGGCTGCGCGAGGCCGAAAGGAATTTGCGGCGCCGATGAACCCCCGTCAGGAGTAAAAGGCCCAGCCAGCCGGCCAACCCGACAACACCAAAGCCGCCCGAACCACCGCCGTCCCCACCGGCCACGGGCGTGGGCACCGCGAGCCCGTCACCGATCAGGCGGAAAGCGGGACTCGCCCCGCCCTGATCGGTGTCCCGGCCGTCCTCATCCTCGTAAGCCGACCAGGCGCCATTGGTCCAGGTCGCGACGGTGCTGGGATTGGCGTCCAGCCGCTGGCCCGACAGGTCCTGCGCGTCGATCACCAGATCCAGGCGGCTGGCCGTGGCCAGCTCCGAGCCGCTGGTGACGGACAGCGCGATGTTCAACGTGTCACCCGTGTAGCGGGTCGAGTCGGTCGAATCGGACCATTGCATCGCGCTGGCGGGCGGAGCGAATTCGAAGGCCTGCCCGTCAGCGTCCAGCCCGACGAAGCGAACATCCGGCAGCGGCGGCCCCGACTGCCCGCGATACTGCACCACCGTCGAGCCGGACAGGAGCCGCATCGGCCGATCGAACCGGATGCGCAGTTCCAGCTCACCCGTCGGCAGGCCGGATAAACGCGTCGACGTCTCGGCCCGGCCCTCCGCGCCCTCGGGCTGCCAGGCGCCGTCATAAACGATCGCGCCCGCGCCGCTGCGCAGCGTTGCCGCCAGCGCCACCGGTGGTCCGGACTGCCGGTACGCACCCAGCAGCAGCGCGTCGGTCAGCTCCTCCCGAACCCGAGCAATTTCCGCCTCCGGCAGGATGAAGCCGTCATGCGTCACCCCGATCGAACCGTAGTAGTCAGCATGCGATCCGTTCGGTCCCGGCTCGATCTCCAGCGTGTATGACGGCACCTGGTAGGTGTAGGCAAAGTACTCGTCCAGCGCGCCGATGCCGACGCCGGCCGGCGTCGGGTCGTAGTCGTACCCGCTGGTGGCCGCGCGGATGGTGTTGGCCAGCTCGCGGGCGATCGCATCGCGTCGCGTATTGCCGGTATCCGCGGCGAAGAACACGCGCGAGAAGGAATGGATGTCGACGAAAAATCGCAGTCGGTCGGCGTCGACCAGCTCGGCGGCGGCCTGAATCGCCTGCGTCTCCGGTTCGCTGGCCGGCCCCGCGCCGTGATAGACCAGTGACGCGCTGTTGCCACTGGACCGCGAACTCGTTGCCCAGAACGGATTGCTGTTCCGGTTCACGTCCACGCCCCGCATCCCGTCGCTCTCGGTCGTCAGATCGGTATCGACGCCGCGCATGTTCTTGCGGCGCATGCGACCGTCGCGCGGCCAGTTCGACGGGTCACCACTGAAGGTCGTCCTCAGCACCTGGGTCGGCGTGCGTTGCGTCTGCACAAACCCGTCCACGTTCAGCACCGGGACGATGGTGATCTCCACCTGATCGACCAGAAACTCGATGAAGCCGCCGTCCTCCGCGCCCGCCGCGAGCGCCTCCAGCACGGCGGTGGAGACTTCCGGACTCGCCCACTCCCGGGCGTGAATCCCGCCGTTGAACAGCACCACGCCTTCCGAGCCGCTGCCGTCGGCCAGCCGGGCGTCGGCGTCGCCGACCACATAAGCCCAGATGGGGCGGCCTTCCAGCGTCGTGCCGACACGCACCTCGCGGATGACGGGGCTGCCCGCCAGGTCACGGTGTCGGGCCTGCAGGCTGCTGTAGTCGCGGAAGCCGTCAACGGGTACGACGCTGCCCACCGGTTCGGGCACCGGGTAGCCCAGCGCGATCTCGTTGGACCCAGCATTGGATTCCACGTAGGTCTGAACCGTTGCGGCGGCCGGTCCCGCCACCACCGCGGCCAGCAGCGCAACTAGTCGCCAAGCCATGCCAGCACCTCCATGCTGAGCGGATCCGACGACGGCCGTTCACGGGCCCAGGCCCGCAGGAATGCCTGTTCATCCCGCTGGGCCAGCACGATCAGCATGCGGCGCAACAGGCGATCCGAGGTCGTCCGCGCATCGGCCGTCACCTGCCGCCGAATCCACGTCCGTCCGGCCACCGACCGGCTCAGGGCGTGCAGGGCATCCAGCCCCAGATGCGGATGCGCGACCCAGCGCCGCAACTCGCGCAGCGATGCATCGCCCGGCACGTCAGCTAGCGCCGCCAGCCAGGCCGGCGCGAGCTCGGCCCGGGCGTCCGCAGCCGCGGCGAGCTGGGCGAAGACGGCGCCATCACCCGTCGCCAACAGTTTCGTGAATGCCCGCACGCGCCGATGAGCGCTGGGCATCGCATCGGATCGGGATTCCATCTCCAACCACAGGCCGACACGCTCGACTGACGGCACCAGCGCCGCCCAGCGCAACGCCCAGGCCGCCGGCACCGGAACATCGCCTGGCCTGAGCGCCAGCAGCGCATCCAGCGTGGCGTCATCCAGGCGTGCCAGGGTCTCGGCGGTCAACATCACGTTGTCGGGCCAGACGCCCGCACGCACCGCATCACCCAGTTTTCTGACGGACTCGCGCGCGGCCCAGGTGCGCAGCGTCGCCCGTGCCGCGTGGGCCGCGGGAAACGCCGGAACCTGCACACCGCGACCGGCGTCGGGCAACGTTTCGGTGGCCAACACCGACCACTGCGCGACGCTGTTCAGCCAGCGGCGTCCCGATTCGCGCATCGGCGCCTCAACCAGCCCGCGGGCCAGCCGGTAGGCCGCCAGTTCCTGCGCCGCATCGGCTGGCGCGGATGCAGTCGGAAAACGAGCGACCTGCTCGTAAACGGCATCCCAGGATCGAGCCTGGACCAGGCGATCAATCAACTCGATTTCAGGCGCGGCGTGCAGCGCACGACTCTGCTGCGCCGTCAGCGACGCGCCGGCGGTCAGCACCGGCGCCAGGCAGAGCACCAGCGCCACGGCCGATCGACCCAAGCGTTGCCCCACTGTCTGTGTCATCTCGCCTCCTCCGGCCCGCGCACGCGAGCCAGACACACCATACCGCCGATGAACAGCACCAGGATGGACAGGATCGACAGACGGGAACTGCCGGTCACCACCGCGGACACCCCGACCAATACCGGCCCGAGCACGGCCGCGAACTTGCCCATCATGTTGTAGAAGCCGAAGAACTCGCCCGCGTGCTGCGCCGGAATCAACAGGGAAAAGTACGAGCGCGACAGCGCCTGCACCGCGCCCTGGACCAGGCCGATCACCGCCGCCATGACGTAGAACTGCATCTCGTTCTGCAGGAAGTAACCCCACAACGTCACGCCCACGTAGACGATGATGCCGACGAACAGCGCCTGCCGCGTGCCCACCCGATCCGCCAGACGAGCCATCACCAGCGTGGCGGGAAAGCCGACGAACTGGGTGATGACCAGCGCCTGAATCAGCGCGCTGGACTCGAAGCCGAGCTTGGCGCCGTAGTCCACGGCCATTCGCGCGATGGTGTGGACACCGTCGATGTACAACCAGTAGGCGATCAGGAAGGTCCAGACCTGGGGATAGCTGCGAACCCGGCGCAAGGTCCGGACCAATTCCCGCATGCCGGCGGAGGCGGCGGCCATCAGCGGCACGGACGCGGTGGGCTTCGGCTCATGCACACGTCGGAACAGCGGCACCGAAAAGACAATCCACCACACGGCCACGGAAGCGAAGGCGACACGCACGGCGGCGGTCGCGTCGGGCAAGCCGAACCAGTCCGGATGCAGCGTCATCAGCACATGCAGCACCAGCAGCAGACCTCCGCCCAGATAACCCAGCGCATAGCCCAGCGCGGATACCCGGTGCCGCGACTGCGGCGGACAGACATGGACGATCAGCGCGTCGTAGAACGAGATACCCAGCGCGAATCCCACCTGGGCGACGACGAACGCGGTCATCGCCCACCCCCAGGCTCCGGGGCCAATCCAGCAAAGCGCCGCCGTGCCGACCACGCCCAGCGCGGTCATCACCGCCAGCATCGATTTCTTCAGACCACCCTGATCGGCGACGGCGCCGAGCGCGGGCGACAGGAGCGCAACGATCAGACTGGCGATGGAGCTGCCGATGCCCAGCCAGAACGTGCTTTGCTGGCCGGTTAGCGATTCACCCCAGTAGCGGGCGAAGAACACCGGAAAGAATGCGACCAGCACCGAGGTCGCGAAGGCCGAATTGGCCCAGTCGTAAAGCGCCCAGGCCCAGACGCCACGTGCGGGACGGACTACGGTGTCCATTGCAGGATGCGCGCCGGCGCGGCCGGTGCCTCGTCACCGAGCAGTTCACCGCCGGCTCGCAGCGACGGCCAGTGCGAGTTGGCCACGAACAGGAAGCGGTCACCGGCCCAGGTTCCCAGCGTCGGATCGGCGAATTCGGGCAGCGCCGCGAGGCGCACGGTCACATCGACAACCCGCGTGGCCGCCGCGTCGATCGCGATCTCGATGACGCGAACCGGCTGCATGCCGTTCTGGATGGCGAGCAGGCGGCCATTGCCCAGCACCAGGCCATCGATGCCCAGCAAGGCCGTGCCTGGCGGAACCCGCAGCGGCTGCACCCGCCCATCCGCCAGCGAGACCCGGAGCAGGCCCAGCGCGTAGTCGGCCACCAGCAGCGTGTCCTCATCCCACTGCACCAGCCCTTGCGGAGACGCCAGCACTCCGGCGGGAATCCACACCTCGAACCGGTCATCGCGCAGACGCCAGAGCTCGCCGGTCACCGCGTCGGAGACGACGACCTCGCCGCTGGACAGCAGCACCAGATCGCCGAAGGCGTGGTCGCCAGTGTCGACATCGAACCGCGAACGCAACGCGCCGGTGTCCGGATCGATGGCCAGCAACGCGGCATGCCCTTGCTCTCCATCACCCAGGTCGGGCGTTTCGTTCAGGGCCGAGGTCACCGCCCACAACAGGCGCCGCCGCGAATCCAGCGCCAGACCCTGCACGCTCCAGAGCTCGGCATCGGGCATCCAGTCGGTCAGCCGCCCCTGTTCGACCCGGCGAATGCCCCGGTCGCGCACGAAGCTGACGAACAGCGCCTCTCCATCGACGTCCCAGGCCACGCCCTCCGGCACCCCGCCCGGAATCGGCAACTCGGCGGCGAGCGATGCATCGCCGACGGAATCCAGATGACCGGCCAGCGCGTCGAGCCGCGGCATGATGCCGGGCAACGCCCGGAGTGCCTCGGCATCCGGCCTTGCTCGCAGATCAACCCCGAACCCCATGCGATCGAGCACGTCCAGCGCGGCGCGGGCGTTCTCCGCGTCACCGGTTCTCGCCGCGGCATCGGCCAGCGCGAGCCACAACCCCGGATACTGCGGTCGCTTGTCCACCGCCCAGTCCAGCAGCAACCGGGCCTCACGCCAGCGCTCGTCACGGATCATCCGGCTGGCGTCCCGGGTCAGGCGCCGCCCTTCTTCCAGATTCTGCATCCAGACGGGCGGCTCGGCATGAGCGATCGAGGCGACAGCCGCACTCAGCGCCAGTGCCGAGAGCACCGCCTTCACGCGAAGACCAGGCCCAGCCCGGCGGCCAGCAGCACGAGCTGCACCGCGATCGCGAATCCGTGTTCGGATGCGTGGTGATGAAGCCAGTCTCCGGCCCACAGGCCGACCGGCACCAGCAGCAGCAGCCAGCCGGCGCGCAATGCCATGTCGGCCGTCCAGAAACCACCCAGCAGGTAGGCCACCGACAGCCCGAGGTTCAAGGTGAACCAGATCGTCATCAGACTCGCACGAAAGGTGCTGCGGGAGATCCGGACACGGCTCAGCGCATGCACGAGCAAGGGGCCGCCCGAGGCGTAGAGGCCCTGGACCACTCCGGCCAGCAGCACCCAGAACTTCGCCGGCTGCGCGGAACCGTCGGCACGGCCACCGGCACGACCGGACAATCGGATCAGTTCCCGACTCGCGAGGATGACGACCAGCACGCCGAACGCACGCTTGAGCACGTCACCGGACAGCACGAACGCAAGAGCCAGACCTCCGGCGAAACCCACGGCCATCACCGGCAGGATGCGACGCAGCAGCAGATCCCAGTCGATATCCGCCCGGTTGCGGGCGGCAACCCACGCCGACATCGGCAAATTGAGCGCCACGACGATGGGCAACCACGCCTTGATCGGCAGGAACAGGGCGCCGAGCGTGACCGCCACGACGTTGAAACCGAAGCCCGTCATGGTCTGGATGATCAGGCCGGCCAGCACGATTACCGCGAGTGTCGCGTCCAATCCGCTCACTGCACTGCCTGCGTCGCCGGGAACCCCATGCTGCCGATCCTAACCGAAGACCACCACGGCGGGATGTGATGTAAGATACGCGGCCCGCTGGGCCAGTGGCGGAACTGGTAGACGCGCAGCACTCAAAATGCTGTTCCTTCGGGAGTGTGAGTTCGATTCTCACCTGGCCCACCATCCCGGGATTTCACCGCCCCGATCGCCGTCGTCCATGGCGCAGGCCACGATCCTGCCGCTCACCCCTTTCGACGACCGGCTTTAGCAGAACGTCATAGACCTGTCACGCGTTTTGATATACCGTCTCGCGCCCGTCGCGTCATTCGAACGGCTCGGGGCCGTTGAACGGGCGCGGTTTGTGTGACTTTACAGTGGGTTAGAAAATTCATGGCCAACGCAAAGAAGAAAACCGCCCCGCGGGCAGACGCGGCTGCTCCCAAAAGCGCCAACGATGATCTGCTCACCGAGGAGCAGATTCGCGCCATGTCCGAAGACGAGTACATGAACGAGGCGCAGCTGGCCTTTTTCAAGCAGCGCCTGCTGGAACAGCGCGGTGAAGTCCTTGCCCGCGAACGGGAGATCCGGGAACGCCTGAACCATCGCGAATCGGCCGCCGACCCGGTGGATCGCGCCGCGACCGAAGAGGAGCGCTGGCTGGATCTGCGCCTGCGGGATCGTGAGAGCAAGCTGCTGCGCAAGATCGAGTCGGCGCTGGAGAGCATCCGCAACAAGGAATACGGCTATTGCGAACAGACCGGCGAGCCGATCGGCATCCCGCGTCTGCTGGCCCGGCCGACCGCCACTCTTTGCATCGATGCCAAGGACACGTCCGAGCAGATCCAGGCGCAGTATCGCGACTGATCGCGCACGACACGCAACAAAAAAGCGGGCTTGAAGCCCGCTTTTTTGTTGGCGCCAAGGGCCTTGTTCAGTCGTCGTTGCCGAACAGCACCTTCAGACCCAGGTTGTAACCGTCCACGCGATCATCGTCGCCGCGGTAATAGACCATGAAACCGCCGCTGAGCGAGATCAGCTTGGAACCTTCGTCGTTGAAGATGCGCAGCGGGTAGAGATTGAGGTTCAGACCATAGGCGCGATCGCCTTCCTCGTCGGTCCCCTCGAACTCGACCTGGCCGTATCCCAGCGGCACTTCCAGTTGCAGGAAATCGGTCAGGTAGGCACTGGGCACCAGATAAACGCCCAGGTAGCTCTCCAGCGCGACCTGCGGCGGGCTGGTCGTCAGATCGGTGTCGTCCCCTTCGAAACCGTACTGAACCTCCAGCGCGAGGTTCTCGTTGATCGCGAGCCCCCCACGCAACCGGATCATCGAGGATTCAGCCTCCCCGCGCACGGTCTGCGGCGTCGCCGGATCCCCGTCCGCGCCGATATTCTCGATCGAGACGATATCCAGCTCGGCCAGATCCGCCCCGAAATAGAAATGCAGATCCTCGATGGCGGATGCCGTCCCCGTTGCCAGCAGGCCTGCTGTCAACACCAAAAACTTCTTCATCGGTCTCCCCCAATGATGCCTGTCCAAAATAGGCCACTGCATCGCGATCTGCTGTAATTTATGCCGCAATGCGCACGCCTTCCATGAGTGTCGATCATCGCCCATTCCGGGCTCTGTTTCTACCCCGGCCGCGGGAGCCACGCGCCGTGACCACGCGTCGCTGGCGCGGATCGCGAGCTGGAATCCTGGCGCTGAGCGGACTCGCCTTCCTGCTTCCGCTCTCGGCCGCCGCCACGGTCCATACCCAGCAGGTCGACACGATCCGGACGGTTCGTTTCAGCCCCGAGTCGGACACCAGGGCTCAGCGGGCCATGCAACCCTTCTACGGCATGCCGCTGACACCGATGGTGCGCCGGACCGCAAGGCAGCGCTTGATGGCGGTGCTGGCCTCCGAGCAGGGCGAGTGGACGGTGGACACGAGCGGCGCGCTGGACGAGAACGGCGTCTGGGTCGTCGCACTGGCGCCCCCGGCCGCATCCGCCCTGCCGCG
>NZ_CAXFCL010000302.1:0-4023 GCF_964000955.1 uncultured Abyssibacter sp. | reverse complement strand
CGCAAGTCGGAAGTGTTCTCCACGGCCGAGGACAACCAGCCGGCAGTGACGGTGCACGTGCTCCAGGGTGAGCGCGAACAGTCGAGCGCCAACAAGTCGCTGGGCCGTTTCGATCTGTCCGACATCCCGCCGGCGCCGCGCGGTACGCCGCAGATCGAAGTCACCTTCGACATCGACGCGAACGGCATCCTCAACGTGTCGGCCAAGGACAAGGCGACCGGCAAGAGCCAGTCCATCGTCATCAAGGCCAGCTCCGGTCTGTCGGATGACGAGATCGAGAAGATGGTCAAGGACGCCGAGGCGCATGCCGAGGACGACAAGAAGTTCGCCGATCTGATCAACGCCCGGAACCAGGCGGAAGGCTTGATCCACGGTGTCGAGAAGACGCTGAAGGATCTTGGCGACAAGGTCGAGGCCGACGAGAAGTCCGCCGTCGAAACCGCCATCAGCGAGTTGCAGGAAGCGCTGAAGGGCGACGACAAGGACGCCATCGAGGCGAAGACCCAGGCGCTGGCCGAGGCTTCCGCCAAGATCGCCGAGAAGGCCTACGCGGCCGAGGGCGGCGCCGAAGGGGCCGCTGCCGGAGCCGAGGCATCGGGCGCGGACGACGACGTGGTCGACGCCGAGTTCGAGGAAGTGAACGACGACGAGAAGAAGAGCGCCTGATCGAGGCGTGACAAGGAGCGGGCGGACGCCAGGATTGGCCCGCTCGCTCCTTTTTTATTTGGTTAGAACGGGGTTTGGCCGAGCGCCATGAGCAAACGCGACTACTACGAAGTCCTGGGTGTCGGCCGTGATGCGGGCGCCGACGAGCTGAAGAAGGCCTACCGCCGGCTGGCGATGAAGAATCACCCGGACCGTAATCCGGGTGATGCCGAGGCCGAGGGACGCTTCAAGGAGGCTTCCGAAGCCTACGAAGTGTTGTCCGACGACCAGAAGCGGGCGGCCTATGATCGCTACGGCCACGATGGTGTCGCCGGTGCTGCCGGTGGCGGTTTTGGCGGCGGTGGCTTTGGTGACATCTTCGGCGATGTGTTTTCCGACATTTTCGGAGGCGGCGGCGCGCGCGCGGCGCGCGGCGCGGATCTTCGCTACGACCTGCCGATCGATCTCGAGGATGCGGTCAACGGCGTCGAGGAAACCATCCACATCCCGACCTGGGACGAGTGCGAAACCTGCGACGGCACCGGCGCCAAGCCCGGAACGGACCCCAAGACCTGTCCGTCCTGCAGCGGTGTCGGACAGATCCGGATGCAGCAGGGCTTCTTCTCGGTGCAGCAGACCTGCCCGACCTGCCGTGGCCGTGGCGAGGTGATCGCCGATCCGTGTCGGGACTGCTCGGGCCGGGGTCGGGTCGAGGGCGAGAAAACCCTGTCGGTGAAGATTCCGCCGGGCGTGAACACCGGTGACCGCATCCGTCTGACCGGAGAAGGCGAAGCCGGTGACCGCGGCGCGCCGCCCGGCGACCTCTACGTTCAGATCAACGTGCGTCCGCACGACGTGTTCGAGCGTGACGGCAACGACCTGCGCTGCGCGGTGCCACTGTCGTTCGTGACCGCCGCGCTGGGCGGCGAGATCGAGGTGCCGACGCTGAAGGGCCGGGCAACGCTGAAGATTCCGGAGGGCACCCAGTCCGGTCGTACCTTCCGGCTGCGCGGCAAGGGCGCTCCCAGCGTCCGTGGCGCCGGGATCGGCGATCTGCTTTGCACGGTGCGCATCGAGACGCCGGTGCATCTGTCAGCCAAGCAGAAAGCGCTGCTGGCCGAGTTCGGCGAGACTGTGGGCGAGAAGCACAGCCCGGAAGAACAGAGCTGGATGGCGAAGGCGAGACGCTTTTTCGAAGAGCGGGTGAAGTAGGCCACGATCTCGTCAGTGGCGGGCGCGGCGGCGCAGCCACCATCCGAGCAGCTGCGAGATCACCGCGGCGATCAGAAAGGCCGGAAACGCCATGACCAGTGTCAGGCGGAATCCGCTGGCCTGCGTGATGCGCGAATCGGCGATCCGCTGCTGCCACCACGCATAACCCCCGACGATCCGTTGGCGGATCGTGGCTTCCCCCGTCGCTACCTGCACACAGTGAAAGGCATCAAGGCACCCGGTGGCCGTCCGCGCCAATCGCAGCGGAACCGGGGATTGTTGAATCTGCCCCCATTGCAGCACCGCGGCACCCGAGCCGGTGGCGATCACGACGGGCATGGCGTCCGGCAACGTGGCCGGCGTGAACTGCTCGCGGCTGGACAGCGCGAACGCGGCCATGCAGCCGGCGAAGACCACCGCCAGTACCAGCAGACGGATGATCAGTCGGATGATGGGGGAATCGAGCATCGTCGGGCCATGCGGATCGCGGTGCGCTTGCGCGGGGTCGCGGTGAACGGATAATCAGCCGCCATTCTCCAAGCAAGGCATCGGGATGTCGACGAAGGTATGCGTGTTGGGCGCCGGCGGGCGCATGGGCCAGTCCGTGATGCGGGCGCTGAGCGAGCGACAGGACACGACCCTGGTGGCCGCCGTGGATCGCCCCGACGGTCCTGTCGTGGGCAGGGACTGTGGCGCGCTGATCGGACTGGAGCCGGCAGGCGTGACGGTGAGCGGCTCGCTGGAGGACGGACTGGTTGCCGGCGCAACCGTCATCGACTTTTCCACGCCGGCCGCACTGGTGGCCGCATTACCACTGCTGCAAGACGCGGGTTCCCCGCTGGTGACCGGCACCACCGGGCTCACCGACGAGCAGCTGCAGACGCTGGAACAGGCGTCCCGAACCATTCCGGTGCTGCGTGCCGACAACTTCTCGGTGGGCGTGGTGCTGATGCGCATGCTGGCCCGCAAGGCGGCCGAGGTGCTGGGTCAGCAGGCCGACGTGGAGATCATCGAGGCGCATCACCGCAGAAAGGTGGATGCTCCGTCCGGAACCGCGCTTGCGATCGGGCGATCCGTCGCGCAGGGGCTAGGGGTGGATTTGCAGGATCATGCGGACTGGACCCGCTACGGCCAGGTCGGGCCTCGCGGAGAGGGTAGGATCGGTTTCTCCGTGATTCGCGGAGGCGACATCGTTGGGGAGCACACCGCGCTGTTCGCAATGGATGGCGAGCGTGTCGAACTGACGCATCGCGCGACCGACCGGATGATTTTTGCGCGTGGGGCGGCGCGCGCGGCCGCCTGGCTGGGTTCGCAGCCGCCAGGTCTTTACGAGCTGGAAGACCTGATGCGCTAGTCGCTCGACTTCAGTGGCATGGAACCGGGTGGCGCGTAGCCACCCGGTTCGCATCAGCTTGCCGCTAGAACGCGGTCTGTCCGCAGTTGCTGTAGTCGTAGCTGAACACCACGCTTTCCACCGGTTGCTGGCCGACGCCAAAGCTGAAGTCAGCGGTGAACGTGCCGTTCTGGAACTCCGTCGCGATATCGAACGCGTAGCTTCCATCGCCGCGGTCCACGGCGTAGACGGAGTTGCCTGTTCCCGCCGGGTCCAGGAACGTGCGGGCGGTCGGGAACACCAGCGACGATGAATCAATGCTGACCACGAGCGCATGGCCCGGGCCGGTTTCGCTGCCGGAGTGTTCGGGGCGGAAGATCACCGTCCTCTCGAAGTCGCCGAACTCGCCGCAGCCCAGCGTGGTCGACAGCGGATTGGCGCCGGTCGGGAGCAGGGCGCCTTCACCAAACGGCTCGTGATAGCCCAGGTCCAGTGCGCCAGTGTCCAAGGTGCCATCGACCTGGGTGCTGGTGTCCTCCAGTCCCTCACCAAATGCACTGCGCGTCGTGTAGAAGTCTTCCGAGGCATTGTCGGGACCGAGATAGAAGCTGGCCGTGAAATCCGGATTCGCGACCAGTGCGTCGCCGCCGACGGCCGTCACCAGATCGTTCGATCCGATTGGTGAACCCAGAGTGAGCACATCCTCGATGTTGTTGAACTCGACGAGGTTGCCTTCCACGGACTCTCCGTCATCGGTGGTTGGCCCCTGGTAGTTTTCCATGCCGGTGGCGAAGCTGGTGTCGCCGTCGTCGTTCAACCACAGGATGTTGTCG
>NZ_CAXFCL010000301.1:0-9885 GCF_964000955.1 uncultured Abyssibacter sp. | reverse complement strand
TGAGGGTTGGCGTGAGGGTTGGCGTGAGGGTTGGCGTGAGGGTTGGCGTGAGGGTTGGCGTGAGGGTTGGCGCGCGGGTTGGCGTGTGACGGCATCGGCGGCCAGGCACTCCCGGCTGTGCTGCCCGAGTAGCGGGGCGGGCGCGTGGATACGCGCCGGTGTCTCGCTGAGCTTGTAGGGCACGGTCGGATAGGCGGCGACGCCCAGCTCCGGGTGGTCGACCTCGGTGAAGAAACCACGGTGCCGGTACTGCGCCGAACGGGCGATGTCCTCGGCGTTCTGCACTGCCGCCATCGTAAGTCCGAGCTCCTGGGCCCTGGCCGAGATCGCGTGCTTGTCCTCGTTCGCCAGCCACTCGGCGATATGCGCCCGGCATTGCGCGACACGCTCCGGGGTGCAGTCCAGCTCCAGCCAGCGGTCCGGGAACTCGTCCATCCAGGCCGGATCGTCCAGCAGCTTGCGCAGGCCGTCCCAGTGCGCCGGGGCGGACATCCACAGATAGGCGTAGCCGTCCCTGCAGCGGAAGATGCCGGCCGGTCCCGAGAGGTCGAAGGCCTTGCGGTCGGTGCTCACATCCATGTCGCCGGCGATCATCTGACCGAGCACGTAGTCCACCCGCGAGGCCATGACCTGCTGGGCGCAGATGTCGATGAAGCGTCCGCTGCCGGATTGCTCGCGATCACAAAGTGCGGCGGCGATGCAAAGCGCGGCATCCAGGCCGGATTCATAGCTGACCAGGAAACGACCCGCGCCCTTCAGCGGCGGCTGGGATTCCTCGGCTCCGGTCGGCGTATGGAAGCCCCAGCCGCTGGCCTGGAATACGGTCAGGTCCTCGGCGTGACGCCGATCCTCGGGCGGGTGCTGACCGAACGCGGTGATCGAGCACAGCACCAGATGCGGGTGGGTTCGCGCCAGCGTCTCCGGGTCCAGGCCAACGGAGGCGAGAAAGCCGGAGGCGTGATCGTCGATGACGACATCGGCGCGATCCACCAGCGTCATGAGCGCGGCGGTGTCGGACAGGTCCAGCTCGACCGAACGCTTGCTGGTGTTGAGATAGGCGAACAGACCACTGTTCTCGCCGTCGCGTCCCGACCGCCCGAACGGTCCCATGCGGCGCGTCGGGCTGCCGACGCCAGGCCGTTCCAGCTTGACCACGTCCGCGCCGAAATCGGCGAGCAGCTTGCCGCAGTATTCGCCGGCGACGGTTTCCGCCAGTTCCAGCACGGTGATCCCCTGCATGGCCGACATCGTCCGTCTCGTCCTCAAATCTGAGTCAGTTCGTAGTCACCGGCATCGTCCATGTTGGCCTTCCAGCCGGGGTACACCACGATGGTGGTGAACGTCTCCTCGATCACGGCCGGGCCGATGATCTCGTGGCCGGGCCGCAGGTCGGTGCCGTGAAAGATGGGCGTGTCCTTGAAGCCATCGCCCAGATTGGCGCGACGATGCATCGCCGGCTTGGCGGCCGCTCGCGGCGCGGTGAAGCCGCTGCCGACCGCCGGGGAGGGCGTGTGCACCGAGGTGGCCAGCCGCACGCCGGTGATCTCCGGCATCTCGCCTTCGCGGATATGACCGAACTCCTCCATGTGGCGGCGGTTGAAGGCTTCCAGGGCCCGGTTGCCCAGGTCCTCGTCGATGAAGGACAGGTCCTGGCCGCCACTGCTCTGCGCGATGTCGAAGGTCAGCGAGAAATTCTGCCCGCGGTAGCGCATGTTCATCTGGTAGGTGACGGTCAGGTCCGCCGCCGCATAGTTGGCGTCGGAGAAATACTGCTGCGCCCGGTCGCCCAGTTCCGTCCACAGCGCTTTCAGCGTCGCCAGATCAGGGCTGTCGACCGGGGCGATGTAGGAGCGCTCCTCGTCGATGCTCGGTTCGGCGACCAGCGTGCCCAGAGCGGAGAAGGTCGGCGAGGCCTTCGGCACCAGCACCCGGGAGATGCCCAGGTCCTGCGCCTGAATGGCCGCGAAGACCGGGCCGTTGCCGCCATAGGCGAGCATGACCATGTCTTGCGGGTCGATGCCCTTGCCGGCGGTGGTGCGGCGCACGGCCTGGCACATGTTGGCGTTGACCACGCGCCAGCAGTCGAACGCGGCCTCCTCGGCGCTGTAGCCCATGGCGTCGCCGATCGCCTGGAAGGCGGGTTCGACGCCGTCCCGGGTCAGCGAAAAGCTGCCGCCGGCGAAGGTCGATTCGGCCGACAGGATGCCCAGCATCAGCAACGCGTCGGTGATGGTCGGCTGCGTGCCGCCGTTGCCGTAGCAGATCGGCCCCGGGTAGGAGCCCGCGGAGGCCGGACCCACCTGCAGGGCGCCATTGTTGACGTGGCAGATCGAGCCGCCACCGGCGCCCAGGGTTTCCACCTTCACCATCGGCACGCCGATCAGGTAACGGTGATGCATGTTCCAGCCGGCCTCGGCCGGCGCCGTGCCGTTCTGGACGACGGACATGTCGTAGGAGGTGCCGCCCATGTCCACGCAAAGCAGATCGGGGCAGCCCTTTTTTGCGCCGACGTGGGCCGAGCCGATGACGCCGCCGGCCGGGCCGGAGGCCAGCACGCGGATCGGCGCATCCTCCATGTAGGCCTTGGTCATCACCCCGCCGCTGGCCTGCATGACCATGAGCTGGTGCCGGTAGCCGGCTTCCTTCAGCCGCGAAACCAGCCGCTCCAGGTAGGCCGTGACCCGCGGCGCCACGTAGGCGTTGACCACGGTGGTGCTGGTGCGGTCGTACTCCGGGGCGCGAGGCAGCACCTTTGACGACGGCGAGATCTGCACGCCCGGTAGTTCTTCGGCGACGATCTCGGCGACGCGGGTTTCGTGCGCCGGATTGACGAAGGAAAACAGCAGCGAGATCGCCACCGACTCGACGTTCTGCTTGCGCAGTTTTTCGCAGCAGCCGCGCACGGCGTCCTCGTCGAGCTCGGTGTAGACGCTGCCGTCGTGCAGGATGCGCTCCGGCACGGTGAGCCGGCGTCGGCGCGGCGTGATCTGCACCGGTGGCTCCAGGCGCACATCCCAGATGTCTTCCTTGAAGCCGCGGCGGTATTCGATCTCGTCACGAAAACCCTCGGTGGTGATCAGCCCCGTGACGGCGCCGTTCATCTCGATCAGGGTGTTGTCCGCCACGGTCGTGCCGTGCACGATCGCCTCGCACTGTCCGAGAAAGTCGCCCAGATCCAGACCTTCGATCTCGGCCAGCTTGCCGAGCCCGGTCATCACGCCGATGGAGCGGTCCTCCGGGGTGCTGAGATTCTTGTGCAACACGATGTCCGCGCCCTTGAGCAGGGCGAAGTCGGTGAACGTGCCACCAATGTCGATGCCTACGCGGTAGCCCACGGGTGTCTCCTTCATGCCGCCTGGCTGTTGCGCGCCGCGGTCATTTGCTCACGCAGCGCCGCGGTTGCCGCGACGTCGACGGCCAGATCGTAGTTTTCCAGTGTGCCGGTGAGCACCACGCCGTATTTGTCTCTCGCCGCAGCGAGGCTGACGTATTCATCCAGCACGTCTTCCTTCACGGCTTCCGGATCACGCGCCAGCGCCGGACCGAATCCGCCGCCGCCGCCATGCTGGTAGGCGATGACGGCATTCGCCGGAAGCTGATCGCGGGCGATCAGTTCGATCTTGCGTTCGTTGTCCGAGCCCAGTTCGAAATGGTTGACGTAGGGGCTGCCGCTGTCCCCGCCGCACATGCCACTGATGGGGTGTTCGGCCGAAACCATCCAGGCCATGGCCATGGTCGGTTGCAGCACTTTCTTGACGTTGAGGCTGCCGGGCTGCCCGCGCCACTGCCCTGCGCCGCAGGCATCCGTGGTCATTTCGCGGTTGATGTTCAGCACCGGAAACCGACACTCGGCATCCTCGGCCTCGGACAGGAACAGGTTGCCCAGCGAGGCCGGGCAGGAGCCCCAGCCGTCGATGCCTTCGACCGCGGAGACGTCCATCGAGCGTGTGTCCACGCCCTGGTCCATCCACATCCCGTTGGCGTCGAAGCCGATCACCGCGTTGGGCATGCCGATCTTGTAGACCTGTGGCTGACAGCGGCCGGGAACGACCTTGGATAGCGCGACGGCCACGCCTTCGGTGATTTCGCAGGCGGGATGGAACGAGCCCAGCGCGGCCGGCGAGTTGGGCGGCGGCTGCGCGATGCAGCCTTCCGGCACGATGATGTCGACGGCGTCGAACATGCCCTCGTTCTTGACGATGCCCGGGTCCACCATCGCGGCAATCTGCACCATGATGTAGCTGCGCGTGTTGCCGTAGGTGTTCCACACGCCGACCAGGTTCGGGCGGTCGTCGGTGCCGCTCAGGTCCACCGTGAGCTGGTCACCCTTGACCGTGCAGGTGACCTGCACCTTCACGTCCTTGGTGCCCTGGGTGTCGTGGTCGATGTACACCGTGGCGGCGTAGCTGCCATCCGGCCACCCGGCGATTTCCCGGCGCACGCACTGCTCGGTGTGGGCGATGTTGTAGTTGATCGCGGCCTTGACGGTGTCGCTGCCCCACTTGCGGATCATGGCTTCCAGCGATTTCACCGAGCGCTGCACGCCACTCATCATCGCCGCGAGGTCGCCGGAGAAGGTCGCGAAGCGGTTGTTGCGTTCGATCAGCCGGATGATGTCGCGCCGGGGTTCGCCGCGGTGGACCAGCTTGACGCAGGGAATCGCCAGGCCTTCGGTGAAGATGTCGGTGGCCTCCAGCGTGAATCCGCCCGGGTCCTTGCCGCCGGTGTCACCCTGATGCGCCTGCAAGGCCTGGATCATCACCAGTTCGCCGTTGTCGTCGAACACCGGCGCGTAGACGTTGTAATCCGGCAGGTGACCACCGCCGTGGTCCGGGTCGTTGCCGAGAAACACGTCGCCAGGGCCCCAGTCGTAGTCCTCGAAATGCTCCAGGCCGTAGCGGACCGTGAGCTGGGAGACGAAGGTCAGATGCGGCGTGCCAATGGACCCGGAGGCGAGCCGGCCATGGGCGTCCACGATCACCGCGTTGCGTTCGTTGGACTGGTTGATGATCGGCGACGACGCCGCGCGGCCCAGATGGGTCGCGGCCTCGAAGCAGATGGTTTCCATCGCGCCGCGAATGATGGCGGCGCTGACGGCATCGACGGAGGCGTCGGTTGGCAGCGGCTCGCGTCGCGCGGCCAGGCGGCGGTTCAGTTCGTAGGACATGTTGGTCTCACCCCTCGCATGTCGTTGTGATGATTCGGGCGGATGCGGGTCAGCCTCGCTCGCACGGTAGTCAGGCGTCGGGGGCGATTCCCGACAGTTCGCGTGAGCCCGTCGACAGCCCGCGCAGGGCTAGGGCTTGTTGCGGTTCGACCGGCTCATCCGCCACTCGGGCGGGTATTCCATGTCGATGTCCTTGACCACGTTGTTCAGGCCCCTGCCGAAGACTTCGTCGCCCAGCTGCACGTCGTCCGTGGTGTCATTGCGGATGGACGGAAGCATTCCTTCCACCCAGCCGGTGAGCAGGCTGCCCATGTACTCGCCGCGGTGCTGCTTGTAGATCTCCAGAAAGGTCTTCTGGACGGCGACGGTGTCGGTCGGCCGGGAGCGGGCGCAGGCCTTGGCGTACTTGGCGGTCTCGGCGTCGAGCTCGTCCAGCGGCACGACGCTGTTGACGAAATTGCACTTGTCCATCTCGGCGGCCGTGAAGGGGCGGCCGGTGAACAACATCTCCTGAAACTTGCGCAGGCCGATGGTCTCGATCCAGGTCCACAGCCGCGGCCCCCAGCCCACGTAACGGAACGACGGGTGGCCGAACAACGCCTCGTCGGAGGACACCAGCAGGTCGGCGTCGGCGGCCTGGTAGAAATGCCAGCCGTAGCAGTAGCCCTTGGCCTCGACGATGCTGATCTTCTTGAACTCCTGCAGCGGGCGGCAGCCGGCGCGGCCGCGGGCGTAGTAGTCGGTCAGCCCGTGCAGGAAGCGAAAGCTGTCCTTGGGCGGGTAGGTGACGTCGGCGCCGTCCATGTCGAACTCCCGCAGCATCGACACGTCCTGGTTGGACTCGGACAGCATGTCGGCCTGCTCCGGCAGATCGCCGCCGCTGCCGAAGTGCTTGCCCTCGCCGCGGATCACCAGCACCTTGACGTCGTCGTCGATGTTCGCCTGGTGAATCAGGTCGGCGTAGACCAGTCGCATGCCCGCGGTGACCGCGTTCTGGGCATCCGGTCGGGTGAACGTCAGGGTCGCGATCCGGGTCTTGCGGTCCTTCTCGTATCGGATGTATTGCTTGGCGTCTTCCTTGAGTTCGGCTGTCGTCGGCATCCGCGTGTCATCCTCGTTCTAGTCGTTATTCGAGACCCCGAGTTGTCCCATCGCGAGGGCCGATAATTCCCGACATCTCGTGTGCTAGCATCTACCGAAGGTGCGGCCGCCATGGCCCCCGAGGAGCACACAACATGGGCAACCAGCCTTTCTACAGCCTGGATGGCCCGTTCGATTCCATGCCGACAGAACGGCAGATGCGAACGGCCAACTTCCGGGGCTTTCCGGAACTTGTCCGCAAGCTGGGCGCCGACCCGCGCCGGATTCTGGACCGGCACGGCATCGATCCGCGTGCCCTGCGCGACCCCGAGCAGTACATCGACTGCCAGTCACTGGTGAACGTGCTCGAGTACTGCAGCACCACGCTCAAGGAACCGCTGTTCGGCCTGCGACTCGCCCAGCATCAGGACGCCGATGTCTATGGCTGCGTGACCGCGTTGTGCCGGGCGGCCTCGACATTTCGCGAGGCGCTGACCGGGTTCATGGACTACATCCCGGTGGTGCATTCGCCGGTGACCGTGCTCGATCTGGTCGAGGGGCGGGAAACCGCGGAACTGCGCTGGTTCGTCCGATCCGACCTGGGCACGAACAACCAGGCGAACTACCAGGCGGCGATGCTGAACCTGAAGCTGTTGCAGCTGATCGGCGGGCGGGAATTCCGTCCGAAGTATGTGCACCTGGCCGGAATGACACGTCCGCGTGACATCGCGGACATCGAAAACGGCATGGGTTGCCGCTTCCACAGCAATGCCACGGTCAACGCCATCGCGTTCCCGTCCGCGGTGTTGCAGTGGCCCGTCGCCAGTGCCAACCGCCTGCTGTTCGGTTTGCTGGGCGGCTATCTGGACCGGGTCAAGGATGCGTCACGCACGACCATTGTCGAGCGCGTCGAGGACTATGTGCGCGGCTCGCTACCGTCGGGCAGCTGCTCCATCGAGCTCTGCGCCCGCAAGATGGGTACCTCGGTCCGCACCCTTCAATCGAACCTCAGTGAGGCCGGGCTGAAGTTCTCCGACATTCTCGAGCGCGTCCGCACCGAACTCGCCAAGTCCTACCTGAAACAGGACCAGCTTTCGCTGGACGACGTGGCCGACCTGCTGGGCTATTCCGAACAGTCCAGCTTTGGCCGGGCGTTCAAGCGGTGGACCGGTGAGACGCCGAAGCAATATCGCTGGCGGGCGACAACTCCCGATCAGCGGCTGCATTCTTGACGTGGTGACCGTTTCGTCGCGTGGTCTCGATACTTAACGCGCCGAGACCGGGCGACGGGTGGAATCAGAGGTCGGGCCGATTGGCCGGCGGGTCGGCAGGGTCCGCCTCGTCAAACCAGGTGAAATAACGTTCGGTCGCGGCGTGTCCGGCCTCGACCAGCGCCGCCTTGCGGTGGTCGGGCAGGTCGAAATCCATGGTGCCGACCCCCTGCGTGTTGATGTAGACCGTGCGATGCCAGTCGTCGCTGTGCAGATGACGGTCCTCCTGGACATTCATGACGGCGTTGATCAGCGCGAAGGCGTAGTCGAAGAAATCGCCGATATCGCGTCGTTGCGGTTCGGCACCGTCCCGGAACAGCGCGATTTCTTCCTTGCTGTCCAGGCGAAATCCCAGGGTCTCCCGGTTGTAGACGTAGGTGCTGCTTTTCTTCGGCTTGGTCTGATTGGCCTTTTTGTAATAGTCAGTGCGGCGGGCGTGTTTCGGGCGGCGGTTGGACTTGATGTACTTCTCTCGGTCGAAGAGTTTCACCGGATAGTTGTTGAAGACGCCGCCATCGACCAGCACGTCGCCCCGCAGGTCGCTCACGGCCTTGAAGAACAGCGGGATGGACATGGAGATTCGTGCCGCGTCGGCGACACGTACACGTGGCGTGTGCTCGATCGAGAACACCTCCGAGTAGCCCGTCGACAGATTCGTGCCGACGAGGAACAGGTCACGCAGACCGGCCTTGGAAAAGTCGTTGAACGTCGCGTGGGGATTCCCCAGCTTGTTCTCGATGAGCTTGCCCATCCACTGTCTGAAGAAGTCGCCCTTGTACCAGCCGTATTGCTCACGTAGCCGATCGATGTCGCGGACAATGCCCCAGGAGTCGTCGAGGAACTTGTTGAAGTCCATGGATTGGAGAATCTGTCGCGTCTCCTCCAGGCTGTAGCCGCAGGCGAGCAGAACGGCGTTGATCGCTCCCGCCGACGTGCCGCCGACACGTTCGACGTTGTCCATGATGTTGCGTGTCTGGAGCGCCTGAAGGGCGCCGACATAGGCGATGCCCTTGACGCCTCCGCCCTCGAATACGAGGTTGCGAAATGGGTAGTCGGTCATGGTCTCCCCCTTGGTTTCGCTGAAAGAAGCGCCCCCGGCGCCCCGATATGACCTACTACGGCAAATCGGAGGGGATCCGGACAACAGAGGGGTACGGAGACCGGAAGGCCTCGCGCGATTTTTTGTTTGGTCTGTGCCCGAGTTCAAAACTGTCTGCACATGCAATTGCCCACCGGCCGGCGACGGGGGGCGGGTATAACCCCGCATGAAACAGGCGTTCGTGCAGTAGCGCCGTCACATAAAACGTTGCGGGAGACAGACGACATGCATGCAGATTCCACCCCGAAACCCGTTGCCCTGGTCACCGGCGCCAGTTCCGGTATTGGTGAGGCCATCGCCAGGCGATTCGCCGAGGGCGGTTTTCGTATCGTTGCCGTCGCGCGGAGACAGGAACGCCTGGAACAGCTGGCGGCGTCGCTGGACACCGACGTGGAGATTCTCGCGGCCGACGTCACCGCGGCGGATACCGCGGACCGCGCGGTGCAACTCGCCATGGACGCGTTCGGTCGCCTGGATTGCCTCGTCAACAACGCGGGCTCCGGAAAATGGGCGCCGGTCGACCAGACCGATGATCAGACGCTGGACGAGGTGGTCGAGACCAGTCTCAAGGCGCCGTTCCGCTTCGCCCGCGCGGCCCTGCGGGTGATGCAGTCGGGCGCGTCGGTCATCAATGTGGGATCCACGTTCGGCATTCGCGGCGGCGCCGGTGGCGGCGCCTACTGCGTGGTCAAGTCGGGCCTGATCGGGCTGACGCAGAGCATCGCCGCCGATTACGGCTTTCAGGGCATTCGCAGCAACATCGTCTGTCCCGGCGTGATCAAGACCGCCATGACCCAGGATTTCTGGGAGGCGCCGTTCTTCCAGAGGCTCAATCACGAGATGACGCCGATGGATCGCGAGGGCACGGTCGAGGATGTCGCCAACACCGTGTACTTCCTCGCCACAGTGCCGGGCAGCTATATCAACGGACAGACCATCGCCCTGGACGGTGGCTGGACGACCACCAAGACGCTGACCGTGGAGGCCATGACCTGCGAGCGCGTGCCGCAGGGCTGATGGTCGTGGCCGGCGGTGTGACGGGGGTCGAAGCCCCGGCCCGCACCGCTTAGCATGTCCACCTCCATACGCTAGATCTGCCGGCGACCTGGACGGGTCGCGCAGCGCCGATCGCTGTCACAAGGGATTGTCATGAAGACCCGAATCACCGAACTGTTCGGTATCGAGCACCCCATCATCCAGGGCGGCATGCACTTCGTCGGCTACGCCGAACTGGCGGCGGCGGTGTCGAATGCCGGCGGCCTGGGCAT
>NZ_CAXFCL010000300.1:0-4537 GCF_964000955.1 uncultured Abyssibacter sp. | reverse complement strand
TCACCTTGGCCTCGGCCAGGGCCTTGACGACATCCGGGTTGCGATGCGTGTAAATGAAGCTGGCCAGAATCGACCCGGCCTTCATGTTCTTGATGTCGGCGACATCAGGCGGGGCCACATGCAAAATGACATCGGCGGATTTCAGGGCCGTGGCCTTCGCCTTGACGATCTTGGCGCCCTTGTCCTTGAACGCGGTATCGGGAATCCGGCTTCCCGCACCGGCGCCGGCCTGCACGGACAATTCCGTGCCCAGCTTGACGACGCGATCGACCACGGCCGGAGCCATGGCGACGCGTTTCTCCCCGCTCGCGGACTCCTTGGGTACAAACAGCTTCACAGTCATGTGAAAGCGCTCCTCGGATCAAACAAATTGAATGTCGGGCAAGACCGGTCGATCCCCGTACTCAGGTGAATCGGTCCGGCATTTCCCTTGTTATGTCGTCAATCCCGACGCGACCGCCCCTACTTCAGGTCGCTCGGGTCTCGCTCGGCGTATCCGCTCGGGAGCGCAAACACGCTGGACCGCAGTTCGGGGTGCTTGACCCCGGTGAGCCGCTGGTTGCGCTTGCGTTCGCCTCCCTGGCTGTCAATCAGCACCGGGACTCCTGGCAACTTGTCGGCACGAGGGGCGGCGCTGCCTGCAAACCCGGTCGCCTCGCTCAGCTTGGCGAGCAGGGCATACATGGCCTGTACCGTCTCGTATTCCTCATCCGACATGCCCAGATCATCCGGGGCCGCGACGCAAAGGGTTTCCTTCGCGCCACGCTGCTCGACGACATAGTTCTCGCACTTCACACCGGCCACGGACTGCGAGGAGCCAGTCGCCTGTGGTTCCGGGGGTGCGGTTTTTTTCAGTGTTCGTCCGCCGGTCATGCGCTGCATCATCTGCTCCGCCATGGCGCGCTGCTCGGGTGGCAGCTTGGCCATCTCGGCTTCCCATTCGGCACGGGCGGCATCCATCTGGCCCCCGAGCTTGCGAATCCCGGCTTCGTCGACACGGGTGTAGCTCCGATCCGTCGGGCTGATGATGAACAGCGTGTCCTCATCCGCCTTGTAGAGCATCCACTCGCCGGACTCGCCACCGTCGATACGCACGGCGCCGTCCACGAGTTGCACCGTCGAGGCCGCGCCGGCATCCGTGGTGTCGAAAGACAGCACGGTATCGGCATGAACCGTCGGTGCTACGCTCGCGGCGCAGAGGAGCATCAGGGCGCGCATCGGGACTCCATATGAAGCAGGCAAATCAAACCGTCAAAACGATGGACCGGCGAGTCTACTTGATCGATGCGTCGGTTTACATCTTCCGGGCGTGGTTCTCGCTGCCCGATTCCATGACCGATTCTGTCGGCCGACCGATCAACGCGTTGACGGGATTTTCCGACATGCTCGCCCGGCTGATCCGCGCCCGATCGCCGCGACGAATCGCCGTCGCCTTCGATGAAAGCCTGACCAGCTCGTTCCGCAATCGCATCGATCCGGCGTACAAGGCGAACCGCGAATCGGCGCCGGAGGAGCTCAAGCACCAGTTCCGAATGGCGCGTCAGCTCTGCGATGCCGTGGGTCTCTACAACCTCGCCTGCGAGGAATTCGAGGCCGACGACTACATCGGCACGCTGGTGCTCATCGCCCGTGCACATGACACGCCGGCGATCATCGTCAGCCCGGACAAGGATCTCGCCCAGCTGCTTGGCCCGGAGGACGCGATCTGGGATTTCGCCAAGGACGACTGGCTGGATGACGCTGCCATCACCGCCAAGTTTGGTGTCAGCCCCGAGCAAATGCTGGATTACCAGGCGCTCGTCGGCGACACCGTCGACAACATCCCGGGCATCGCCGGCATCGGGCCGAAAGCGGCCGTGGCGCTGCTGTCGGCATTCGGTTCGCTGGACGCGATCTACGCCGACCTCGACGCGGTCCTGAGCCTGCCGGTGCGGGGGGCGCGACGGCTGCATCGCCTGCTGGACGAGCAGCGGGACGTGGCCGAACGTTCGCGAGAACTCGCCCGCATCGTCACATCGATTCCGCTGGACGACGCCTGGGCGCAATTGCAGTGGCGCCGGCCCACGGCGTCCGACGCAACCGACGCCCTGACGGACACCGGCCTGGGCCGCGGCGCGATGACACGCCTGCTGGAGGCCTGCCAACCGGACCTGAACCCTCGTTCCGGCAGCAGTCCCTAGCGCAGGTTCGGCCTAGCGCTTGTCACGGTAGACCCAGGGGTCGTTGACTCCCAGATCATCTCGCATGCGATCGGCCGCCGCCTTCGCGGCCGCGACCGAATCGAAACCGGGAACGACGAGCCGATACCAGAGCCGGCCCTTCACGGTAGCCTCCACGATCTCGACCGGAAACTCGGTCTCGCCGTAACGCTCACGGGTGCGAATGGCGTCCTGCTCATCGATGAACGAGGCCAGGCTGATCGTCCAGGGGCCGCGACGCGGGGTTGTCACCGTCGCAGCGGGAACCGGCGCCGGCGCCACCACGGGTGCGGATTCGGGTTTCGGGGCCGCCGGTTTCGGCAATGGCTTCGGCGGGCTCGGCTTGCTCACCGGCTTGCTCACCGGCTTGGCATCAGGCTGCTGCCGGGCAGCGGGTGGCGGGGACGGGCGCGCCGCCACCGGCTCGACCCGGGACGATGCCACCTCCGTCGGCTCTGGCTTCGGCTCGGAGAAGCGAATCGACCCCGCGTCGCGGAAGGCGAGAATTCGGTCGGCATCAATCCCGTCAACCGACAGGAACGCCGTCGTCGCACCGGACTGACCACACCAGGGCGGCTGCATCAGATGTCTGGCGGCAGCGCCGCCGTCGGCCAGCGTCAGTTCCAGCTTGCCCGCACGCACGCAGGCGCTGACCCGCTCATCGCTCCGCTGCAACAGGAACTCCCCCGGGTGAACCGTCACCTGCTGCGCGCCCAGTTCCAGTGAAAACGGCCACGCCGCGCCGAAACCCGGACGCGCCCAGTTCACCCGAAGAAAACCGCGCTGCAATTCCAGTTCCGTCGCCAGATCCAGCGCGAACGAGGAGTCCGGAATCCTCCGCAACACCAGTGCCGAGCCGCCCGCCAGTTCCATCCGTCCGTAACGGCCGACCTCGACCACGGCACGACCGTCCGGACCGGTCCGGATCATGTCTCCGCTGCGGATATCCTCGAGCGCCTGCGCCGCGCGGGACTCGCCGCCGCGGACCCGCTGCACATCACCCTCGACCTCCACCAGATCGAAACCGCCCGCCAGGGCCGGACGGGCGACCAGGCTCAGCAGCCCGCAACAGGCCAGCACCAGAATGCGCCGGCCATCTGCCACCGTCGGATAACGCAATCGCATGAAAACCCCGGGACTCGTCCGGTCGCGAAAATTCGGCGCTCATTGTGCCCTGCAAAACACGCGGCGTCGCCCGTGCGCGGCGCCCCCGACCCGTGTCATGAACCCGCGCTCCGGCGCAGGCCGCGATCTCGCCCGCTAGTGCTCGCGAGTCACCCGTCGGCGGCGCCCTGACTCTCGCGGCCGCTCGAAGCACCCGTCACCACCGGTGCCGGCACACAGCGATCACGGCCCTCGGATTTGGCGCGGTAAAGGGCCTTGTCCGCCATCGCGATCAGATTGCGAACCGTGCCGCCGGCCTGGGGGCGCATGGCGGCCACGCCGACGCTGATGGTCACCAGACCGTCCTCGCCGCTGGCATGGATGATCTTCAGCCGCCGGATCGACTGGACCAGGCGATCGCCGAAAGTCTCCGCGCCGCTGATGTCGGTGCGCGGCAGCAGCAGGCAGAACTCCTCGCCCCCGTAGCGGGCGGCCAGATCGCTGGCCCGATACGTGGCGCGCTTCAGTTCGGCCGCGACCTTCTTGAGTGCCTGATCACCCGCCTGGTGGCCGTAGGTGTCATTGAACGACTTGAAGTGATCGATATCGATCAGCGCGATCGCAAGCCATTCCCCGGATCGCCGGGTCTCCTCCCAGAACAGGTTCAGGCGCTCATCCAGCAAGCGCCGGTTGCCCAGACCCGTCAAGCCGTCCTGGCGGATCAGTTGCTCCAGCGCCATGTTGGCCTCATGCAGCTCCAGGGTTCGCGCCTTGATGATCTGCTCGCGGTCATCCATTTCCTGCTGCAGCAACTCGCGCGCACCGGATTCACGGGCCAGCGCCTCCCGGGTTTGCGCATGGGAATCCGCCAGCCGATGGATCAGGGATTGCAGGCTGCCGGCCAGCGCATGCACTTCAACGGCGGCGCCGGACGGAATGTCGGGCAGGCGCTCGGGATGCTCAAGGTCGGCCTGGGTCATCGCCTCCGAAATCCGGGCAACGGGCTGCGAAACACGTCGCGCCAGTTGTCGAGCCAGCCTCCAGGCGATCAGCGACACCGCAACCAGCAGTATCAACGCCGCGAGCAGCGAGTCGACACCGTATTCGAGCAGGGTCTGGACGCGAGTGGCGACACCCATGGTCCAGCCCAGCGTCAAAGGCGTGAAGACACCCAGCCAACGGTCCGCGGAGTCATCCAGCACGAAGACATCGCCAGCCGCCGCGGCAAACCCGTT
>NZ_CAXFCL010000299.1:0-6064 GCF_964000955.1 uncultured Abyssibacter sp. | reverse complement strand
CCGGCGGGCGAAGGCGAGCACCTGATGATCCAGGTGCGCAAGCGTGACCGCACTACCGACCAGGTCACTCGCCAGCTTGCCCGGCTTGCCGGCGTGCGGGCGCGCAACATCGGGTGCTGCGGGATGAAGGATCGCCATGCCGTGACCACGCAGTGGTTCAGCCTGCCTTGGCCGATCAAGCGCGAATCCCCGGATCCAGGCGACTGGTCCGAGCGACTGGACGGTGCGGATTGTCTGCGCATCGAGCGGCACGACCGCAAGCTGCGGCGCGGCGCCCATGCGCTGAATCGCTTCGAACTGCGGGTTGATCTGGACGGTGCGGTGGATGCTGATGCGCTGGCCGCGCGCATCCAGGCGATTGCCGAGCGGGGTGTGCCCAATGCATTCGGGTCGCAGCGCTTCGGCCGGGAGGGGCGCAACCTGGAACAGTTCGAGGCCATGGACCGCCCGCCTGGGATCGTGCTCTCGGCCGCGCGTTCCGCGCTGTTCAACCGCGTGCTCGACGCGCGTGTTCGCGACGGTTCCTGGAACCGGCTGCTGGACGGCGAGTGGTGCATGCTCAATCACAGCAACAGCGGGTTTCTTGCCGATGCCGATGATCCTGCACTGCAACGGCGCACGGAGGAGGGCGATCTGCACCCGAGTGGACCGATGCCCGGCCGGGCGTCCGACGGTCCTGTCGGTGTCGCGCAGGCGCGCGAACAGGCCTGGTTGGCCGATGCCGCACCCTGGATCGACAAGCTCGCGGCGCTGGGCGTCGAGGCCTCCAGACGGCCGCTGCGCGTGATTCCGGAGCAGTTGCGCATCCTGCGGCATGAGGCAAATTCGGTCGTGCTTTCGTTTGCGCTGCCACCTGGCAGTTTCGCCACGACCGTGGTTTCAGAATGCATTGATTTCGACGGATATTTGCACCAGCGTAGTTCGAACTCGTAGACTCAGGCGATGAGCACAAAGGCGGCAGAAATCGCCCGCGAGACGACCGCAGCAACCAGCGTCCGGAACCGGCGTGGTGGTCGTAACACGCGTGAGGCGATTCTCGACACAGCGGAAGAGTTGCTGCAGCGGCGTGGTTACAACGCGTTCTCATATCACCACATCGCGGTTCAGCTCGGAATTCGCAACGCTGCCATCCACTATCACTTCCCCTCCAAGGAAGATCTCGGCATCGAACTGGTGTCGCGTTTCCGCATGCGCCTGGCCGAATGGATCGAGGTGCTGGAGGAACAGGAGTCCGATCCCTGGGCTCTGCTCGACGCCTACTTCGAGTTCTATCTGGACTACCTCGACGAAGGCGGTCGCAAGATCTGTTTCAGCGGCATGCTGGGCGCCGAGTTCCAGGCGATTCCCGACGGCATGCGTGAAGAGGCGCGGCAGTGCATGGAGCAGATTCTCCATTGGCTGGTGAGCGTGCTGGAGCGCGGTGAAGCGGCCGGCCGCATCCGCTATGAAGGGCCTCCGGAAGCCAAGGCGGTTCAACTCGGTGCCGCCTTGCAGGGCGGGTTGCAGATTGCCCGCGTCGCCGGTGCGGACCGGTTCCGTCAGTTGATCGAACAGCTCCGCCTGGAATTGCAGCCGAATCCGATCTGATCAACCGCTTGTTTCAGCGCGGCTTGCGCAGCAATACGACCGTGGCGCCTGACCCGCCTTCCTGCGGCTTGGCCGATGCATAGCCGAGCACATCCTGCCGCCGACGCAGCCAGCGCGCGACGGCCGGCTTGATCACCGGGCCGGCGGCGGATGATCCCAGCCCCTTGCCATGAATCACCTTGACGCAGCGGTAGCCGCGATCCGCGGATTCGGCGAGAAACTCGGCCAGCGCCAGACGCGCCTGTTCCCGGTTCAAACCGTGCAGGTCGATGCTGGACTGCAGGGTGAACGCGCCCCGTCGCAGTTTGCGAAAGTCACTCTCCGACAGACCATTCGCGCGATAGAGCAGGCCTTCACCGGATTCCTCGTGACTGTCGGGGTCAGCCTCCAGCGATTCGCGCAGCACGGCCTGCCGGTCGAGCTCGCTCTGGCGCGGCGTGTCATCGGGGGCGGTGCGGTGCGGGCGCTCACGATCCGTCCTGCTAAGCGGCTGCACGCCGCCGTAGGCCGACTCCAGCAGGGCCCGATCGTCGTCGTCGGAATCCGTTGTCCGTCCCATCTGCGATAAGATAACGACATTCGCCGTCGCTCTGCACGGCCCGAATCGATCACCATGCATATCCTCGTTTCCAATGACGACGGCTGTCAGGCCCCGGGCCTGATTTGCCTGGCCCGGCGATTACGCCAGTTCGCGAACGTGACCGTCGTCGCGCCGGACCGCAATCGCAGCGGCGCGAGCAACTCCCTGACCCTGATGCGGCCACTGCGCGTGCATCAGCATGCCGACGGCACGCGCTGCGTTGACGGCACCCCCACCGACTGCGTTCACCTTGCGCTGACCGGGCTGCTGGACGAGCCACCGGACATGGTGGTCTCCGGCATCAACGCCGGAGCGAACCTGGGGGATGACGTGCTGTATTCCGGAACGGTCGCGGCGGCGATGGAAGGCCGCTTCCTCGGATTTCCGTCCATCGCCGTCTCCTGCACCGCGGTCGAGCCCAAGCACTACGAAGCGGCGGCCGAGGTGGTCGTGCGCCTGATCGACACGCTGCGCGAGGTGCCGTTCGCGGACAGCACGATTCTGAACGTTAACGTGCCAGACCGGCCGTTCGACGCGCTGGAAGGCGTGGTCAACACGCGCCTGGGCAACCGGCACAAGGCGGAGCCGGTCATCCAGGATCGCGACCCCAAGGGCCGCGAGATCTTCTGGATTGGTCCCACGGGTCCCGAGCTGGATGCCGGCCCCGGCACCGATTTCGATGCGATCTCGCGCGGCTACGCGTCGGTGACGCCGATCCAGGTCGACCTGACCCGCCATGAGGCGATCGAACCGCTGGGGCGCTGGCTGCCCCGGCTGCGCGACTGATCGATGGTCGGACTTCGGCATCCGCATGTGCGTGGCCTGGGCATGACCGCCCAGCGCAATCGCAAGCGTCTGGTGGACCGTCTGTACGAGGAGGGCATCCGCGATGACCGGGTGCTGAAGGCCATCGGCACCGTGCAGCGTCATCGTTTCGTCGACGAGGCGTTGGCGAACATGGCCTACCGCGACACCGCGCTGCCCATCGGTCATGGCCAGACGATTTCGCAGCCGCTGATCGTCGCCCGGATGACCGAGGCGCTGCTGGAGCCCGGGCCGTTCGACACGGTGCTCGAGGTCGGTACCGGCAGCGGATATCAGGCCGCCGTACTCGCTGAGATCGTGGATCAGGTGCTCACCGTCGAGCGCATCCGGCCGCTTTATCAGCGCGCAGGCCGCCTGCTGCGGGAGCTGGGCTATCACAACGTGCGCCTGCGGCAGTCGGATGGTTCCTGGGGCTGGCCGCAGCTTGGGCCGTTCGAGCGCATCGTGGTCACCGCGGGAGGCGAGCAGATCCCTGATGCCTTGCGCGAACAGCTCGCGCCGGACGGCGTGCTGGTGATGCCGGTCGGGCCATCCGGTCGCCAGGAACTGATCCGCCTGACCCGTCACGGCCAGGACTGGGAACGGGAATCACTGGGGTTGGTGAGCTTCGTTCCGCTGGTCTCCGACAAGATCTGAATCCATCGTTTTCATGGACCGCCGACGCGGTCCGTCCGGGAGTTCGTACCACCATGTTTCGTCGCCTGTATGACTGGACCATGCTCAAGGCGCGGCATCGTCACGCCCGCGGCTGGCTGTTCGGCTTCGCTGTCTCCGAAGCCGTGTTCTTCCCGATTCCGGTCGATGTGCTGCTGGCGCCGATGGTCATGGCGGTGCGCGAACACTGGTGGCGGCTGGCGCTGCTGACCACGCTGGGATCCGTCGTCGGCGCGCTGGTGGGCTACCCGCTCGGGTACTTTCTGATCGAGTCGTTGACCCCGCTGTTGCACGATGTGGGTTACTGGGAGGCCTATCAGCATGCGCAGGACTGGTTCCGGCAATACGGCTTCTGGGCGCTGCTGATTGCGGGATTCACGCCGATTCCCTTTAAAGTGTTCACCATCGCGGCGGGTGCGGCGGCAATGCCGCTCCTGCCATTCATCGCGGCCTGCGCGGTCGGACGGGCGGGGCGGTTCGGGCTGGTGGCGGGTCTGGTCGCCGCCGCCGGGCCGATGTTCGAAGACAGGTTGTTGCGGTATATCGACGGGATTGGATGGGCGTGCCTGGCATTGATCGCAATCGGCTTGCTGTTCTGGCGCTTGGCCTGACCCTGCTGCTGGCCGGCTGCGCGTCGGCCGTCCGCTGGGAGAACACCGCCGACGGGCTGCAGGGACGCACCTACACCGTGCGTCAGGGCGACACGCTGTACTCCATCGCGTTCCGACATCAGCTGGACTACCGGACGCTGGCGCGGTGGAACGGAATCGGCAACAGCTATCTGATCAAGCCGGGACAGACGCTGAAGCTTTATCCGGGTGGTGGCGGTTCGCAGGAGACGACCCGGACCGCGTCACGGTCCTCCAGCCCGCCCTCGCGCAGCAGCGCGCCGGCTCGCACACCGCCGCCCGCAAGACCAGCTCCACAGCGTCCCGCTTCGCCCCCCGCCAGACCGACGATGGCCAAGGGGCAGTGGATCTGGCCAGCGCGTGGCGACATCCTGCAGTCCTATTCCGAGCGCTCCAAGGGCATCAATATCGGCGGACAGGTTGGGGACAGCATCCGGGCGTCCGCCGAGGGCACCGTGGTGTACGCCGGCAGCGCGCTCAAGGGCTATGGTCTGCTGGTGATCGTCAAGCACAGCGAGGCGGAACTGTCCGCCTACGGTCACAACCGCAAACTGCTGGTCAAGGAGGGGCAGCGGGTGAAGCAGGGCGAGGTCCTGGCGGAGATGGGGCTGGGCCCGTCCCGGCAACCGCTGCTGCATTTCGAGATTCGCCACAACGGCCAGCCGGTCAACCCGCTGGGACTGCTGCCCAGCGGCTGAGACGGGGATCGGCGTCCTCAGGCGCGACTTCCGTGTTCATTTCGATACAATCCCCGGCCCCGCATCGCGACTCGCGATGTCCATCTGACTGCTAACAGACAAGACCCCGGCCGTGAAGGATCACTTCCAGCGCATCGAGCGCCTCCCCCCATACGTTTTCAATATCGTCGGACAGCTCAAGCAGGAAGCGCGAGCCCGGGGCGAGGACATCATCGATTTCGGCATGGGCAATCCCGATCGGCCCACGCCGCAGCACATCGTCGACAAGCTGACCGAGGCGGCCCAGCGTGGCGATACGCACCGGTATTCGGTCTCGCGCGGCATTCCGCGCCTGCGGCTGGCGATTTGCGACTGGTACCGGCGCCGCTTCGGCGTGGAGCTGGACCCCGAATCCGAGGCGATCGTGACGATCGGCTCCAAGGAGGGCCTGGCGCACCTCGCGCTCGCCTGCCTGGGGCCGGGTGACATCGTGTTGGTGCCGAATCCGGCGTACCCGATCCACCCCTACGGCGTGGTTATCGCCGGCGCCGACGTGCGCCATGTGCATCTTTCGAACGACACCGAGGAGTTCTTCAGCGAACTGGAAAAGGCGCTGCGGGAATCCTGGCCGGCGCCGAAGATGATGCTGCTGAACTTCCCGGCCAATCCGACGGCGATGTGCGTCGATCTGGCGTTCTTCGAGCGCGTGGTCGAGATCGCGCGGGAGTTCGACCTGTGGATCGTCCAGGATCTGGCCTACGCCGAGCTCTGCTACGACGGCTACGAGGCCCCGTCGATCCTGCAGGTGCCCGGCGCCAAGGACGTCGCGGTGGAGTCCTACTCGCTGTCCAAGACCTACAACATGCCCGGCTGGCGTGTCGGTTTCATGTGCGGCAATCCGCAACTGATCGCCGCGCTGGGCCGGATGAAATCCTACCTGGACTACGGGATGTTCACGCCGATTCAAGTCGCGGCCATCGCCGCGCTCAACGGTCCGCAGGACTGTGTCAAGGACATCCGCGAAACCTACCGCTCACGCCGTGACGTGCTCTGTGACGGCATGGCCAGTGCCGGCTGGGAGGTCGACCGGCCGAAGGCGACGATGTTTGTCT
>NZ_CAXFCL010000298.1:0-11383 GCF_964000955.1 uncultured Abyssibacter sp. | reverse complement strand
TGCCGGATCGCCGGCGTCGAAGCTGCCGTCTGCGCGGAGCGTCAGCGGGGTCCGGTTGCCGGCGAGGTCCACGCTGTGGAGTCCGTCGGTGTCCGCTTCCAGTGTCAGGGTGTAGTAGTGCGGCGCGAAGTAGTGGCCGGCCAGCGTGGCGGCGCGTTCGGGGTCATCGACGGCCTCGGCGGGTTCGGGCGCGCCGGGCGGTTGACCGAGGTGAATGTCCAGCACCTTTCGCAGGCGGTCGACCCGGTCGTAGGGAAAGTTGCCCGCGATGGTGACGCCGAGATCGGCCTCCGGAACGTAGCAGAACACCGCGCGAAAGCCGGAGGACGATCCGGTGTGCATGATTACCTCGCGGCCATCGAGGGACGTGTGCCGCAAGCCGAAGCCGTAGGAGACCGGCGTGCCGTCATCCAGTGTGCCGTTGGTGGTCATGCGCCGGATCAGCGCCGCATCACCGACGACGGGATCGCTGAAGTTGGCCATCCATTTCGCCATGTCGTCCATGGTCGTGATCAGGCTGCTGGCGCCCACGTTCTCGTAGCTGATCGGGTCGCGAATCCAGGTGCCTTCGGTCTCTCCCGTGGCGTAGGACTCGGCCCGGCCCGGGACAATCTCGGTGTAATCGTCGTCGAAGAAGCTGTGGGTCATGCCCAGCGGCTGGAAGATGTGCTCATCGCTGTACGCGCGCAGCGTCTGCCCGGTGACGGCCTCGACGATCTCCGCCAGCAGCAAGTAACCGCCGTTGCTGTACCACCACTGGCTGCCGGGCGGGAAGTTCAGGCTGCGCTGGCGGGCGTACATGTTGAGTACCGGCTGCTGGCGCAGCAGATCGTCCAGGTCCCGGCCACCCGTCAGGTACAGCGCGAAGTGGCTGCGCAGGCCACTGGTGTGCAGCAGCAGGTGACGCGGCGTGATGGGCGCGCCGAAATCGGGCAGCCAGGGCAGGTATTCGCGGATATCCGCATCCAGATCGACCTTGCCGTCGCGTTCCAGCAGCAGGATCGCGAACCCGGTGAACTGCTTGGACAGGCTGGCGACGCGGATGGGTGTTCGCGCCGTCATCGGGATGCCGGATTCCAGATTGGCCAGACCGTAACCCCTTGCGAGCAATGGTTTGCCGGCGCGCGTGATGGCGACGGCGATCCCGGGTTGATCGTCGCCGGTCATGGCCTGAAACAGCGCGTCGACTTCCTTGGCGTGGGTGTCGTCCGCCTCGGTGACGGGCTCCGCCGGCTTCGCGCAGGCGTGCATCGCGCCGACGGCGACAAGCAGCGGGACGACGCGCAGGAGGCGCGGAAAGCGGCTGGGCATGGATGGTCCGGTCAGGAGGATGCTCATCACGCTAGGGGATCGTCCCGCGCGCCGCATCCGAAAAAACACGGAGCACGATACTGGCCTGATATCGGTACTTCCCCGGAAGCGGGTCGGGAGGGTGGGTGGCTAACGTCATCCGACTTGCATCAGGGGAAAGGGAATGTTCAGAACAGGGATTCGCCCGCGGCAACTGCGACGGGGTATCGTGGTCGCGACCGCGCTGATCATCGCGCCGCCGGGGGTGGCCGGGGATGGACATGATCTCGAGCAGATCAACCGCATCATCGATATGGGCTTCAACCATAGCGAGGTTGCGACCACCGCGGCCCATTTGACCGACCGAATCGGTCCGCGATTGACCAACTCGCCCGGTGCCCGCGAGGCGGAAGCCTGGACGCAGGCGCGCTTTCGCGACTGGGGACTGCGGGATGTTCGCGCTGAGGGCGTGGAGTTCGGGCGGGGCTGGAGCATCGAATCCTTCGATGTGCGGCTGGTGGCGCCGCGGTCACGTGACTACGACGCCATCCCGGTGGCCTGGACGCCATCCACGCCGGGTACCGTCGAAGCTCCCGTCGTGCTGGCCGTGCTGCGGGACGACGACGACTTCGACGACTGGCGCGGGCGGCTGGCCGGCAAGATCGTGCTGGTCTCGCAGCCCGAGACGCCGGATGAGCCGCGCTACCCCAAGTTCCAGCGCAAGGATCGCGATGAACTGCGCGAGCTGGATCGCTATCGGCAGCCCAGGCGGGATCATGATGCGCATGTGCATCGGGAACTGCGCCGGCGCGGTTTCGCCAAGCGCCGCGATGCGTTTCTGGCTGCCGAGGGCGCCCTGGCCTGGGTCCGCACCGGCTACGCCGAGGGCAACCTGATCTGGGGCGGCGGCTACCAGCATCGCGTGGGGGAAACACCGACCCTGCCGGGGTTCGAGATGGCTCGGGACCACTACCGGCAAATCGCCAGGCTGGCGCTGGGCGACACGCCGCCGGTGCTCGCCCTGACCAGCGTGGTGCGCTTTCACGACGATGACACGCGGGCCTACAACATCCTCGCGGATCTGCCGGGGCGGGGCCGCCGCGCGGGTTACGTGATGGCCGGTGCGCATCTGGACAGCTGGGCGTCATCGGACGGCGCCCAGGACAACGCGGCCGGGGTGGCCATCGTCATGGAGGCGGCGCGCATTCTGGCGCGGCTGGATGCCCGGCCCAAGCGCAGGATCCGCTTCGCGCTGTGGGGCGCCGAGGAACAGGGCATGTTCGGGTCGCTGGCCTACCTGGAGCGGTATGTCGCGCGCCGAGGGCCGTTGCCGGATGCGACCTACGCCGATCTGCCGCCGTTTCGTGTCTGGGATCAGCGCTGGCCGATCACGCCTCTGGAGGGTCACGGTGAGCTGTCGGGGTACTTCAACCTGGACAACGGTTCGGGACGGATACGGGGCATCTACACCGCCGGCAATGTGGCCGTGGTGCCCTTGCTGAAGCACTGGCTGCGACCGTTCGAGTCGATGGAGGCGGACCATGTAGTCGCGGCGCCGACGCGCGGCACGGATCACGTACCAATGCGCCAGGTCGGCATCCCGGCCTTCCAGTTCATCCAGGATTCGCTGGACTGGGTCGCGCATACGAACCTGGACAACTACGACCACCTGCGTATCGACGATATGCGTCAGGCCGCCGTTGTTCTGGCCGCGTTGCTTTGGCAGGCGGCCAATCACGACACGCCGCTGCCGCGGATGCCATTACCCAGTGAACCGGTGCATTACGACCCCTTCGCCTACCCGGAGCCGGACCACTGATCCGGGGACGTCAGAACCGGACGAGATAGGCCAGTCGGACCCGGTCGATCCAGCGGCTGTCGGCGTCCGAGGCCGCCCGCAGGTGGTACCAGTACAGGCTGAGCAGCGAGTGCTCCACGGGCACCACATCCACCGTGACTGAATGGAGCCGGTAGTCCGTCGACAGCGGCGTGTTGTCGTGTGAGAACGCGGCCAGCACGGCGTCGGTGTCCGCGGAACTGGCCGCATAGCTGAGACGCCAGTCGCCACGCCGGCTCGTGCGGCCGGCCTGCAGGCCCAGGAGCCAGGCGGCGTCGTCATCCGGTGCACCGGTGTTGCGGACGGCTTCGGCGGTCAGCGTCAGCGGCCATCGGGCGTTGGCGCCCACCCAGCGAAGACGGGCGATGAGGTCGATCAGGTCGAAGTCGGAGCGGTAGAGGCCGCTGGCGTCGACACGGTTGCCGCGAATGTCGCCGCCGTCCGCCGCGGCGAGACTGTCGATGCTGTAGTCGTAGTAGCCAAGGTCGGTCGAGACGGACCAGCCTGCGGAGTCGCCCAGCGTGACGCCCGCCTGCACACCCGCCATGGTGGCGTCGTCGCCCGCGGCCTGTTCGTCGATCACGAAGTACAGGGAGCGCAGATGCCAGGCGTCGGTTTCGTAGGCGGCGCTCGCGCCCTGGGGATTCACGTCGCCGTCCCAGACCAGATCGGTCCGGGTGAACGGTTGCGGAAATTTCCCGCCCTGCAAGGTCCAGCCGCCACGTGTCCAGCGCAGATAGGCCTGGTCCAGGCTGACGGTGAAATCGTCGGCGAAGCCGGAGAGCTGAACGTCGCTGCTGTTGGGGTCGTCCGGGTTGCCGGTGACCATACGCGCGCCAGCCTCCAGGCTGTCAGCGATGGCCGCGTTCGCGCCGACGCGCAGGCGGAACTGGCCGCTGTGGCGGCTGTCAGCCGACGGGTTCGAGTAGTCACCCTGCGCGCGCAGTCGCGCATCGCCGAAGACCGTGAAGGCATTCCATCTGGACTCCAGCGCCTCCACACGGGATTCCAGGGAATCCGGCGTGGTCGTCTGGGCGTGGGATGCCCCGAGCGGGAGGACGGACAGGCAGAGAAGGGGAAGGACAGCACGCTGCATGGGAACTCCGGACTGCGGGTTGGGACGGCGATGGCGCCGCCCGGCCCATGGTCCGGAGTCGGGATGCAGCCGGCATCAGGGCGAGCACCTATCCGTGTGCCACCCGTTAGCGGCTCCGCAGGTGATCGAGGATGCGGGCGTTGAGCCAGTCGGGTTGTTCCAGGGGAATCCAGTGCCCGCCGGGAACGCGTTCGAAGGTCCAGTCGCCATCCACCCAGCGCCCGGAGTCCCGCATTTGCGACTCGACCAGAAACCGGTCGCCTTCGCTCCAGATACCCAATGTGTTCGCGCGCACGGCGGGTTGGCGTTGCAGCAGCACCGTCGGCAGGCTGGCCCGGTAGATGCGCAGTGCCGCGGTCAGCCGTCCGGGTTTGGCCAGGCGGGTCATCACCTCGTCCATTTCCGGATGCGAACGGAACACACGGCGCAGGCTGAAACGGCCGTCACCGCGCAACAACGTCTCCGACAGGCCCGCCATCAGGAAGAAGATGATGTACCAGCCGGCGAGCTTCTGATCCGCCCCCGCTCTCGCATAGGCCATGGGGTGTCCGACGGAGAGGGCTACCAGATGGTGGATGCGGTCCGGGTCATGTCCGGCGAGCAGCCAGGCCAGCACCGCGCCCCAGTCGTGGCCGATGACGGCCGCCCGGGCGATGTGCAGATGGTCGAGCAGGGCGCGGTGATCCTCGGTGATGGTCCGCGCGTTGTAGTCGGCCAGCTTCGCCGCGACCTGGGATTCGCCGCATCCGACCGTGTCCGGCGCGAGGCAACGGTAACCGGCCGCGTGCAGGGCCGTGATCTGGGCGTCCCACATGCGGGCGGTGTCGGGGAAGCCGTGCAGCAGCAGCACGACGGGGCGGTCGCTGTCGTCGGGCGCGGAGTCCAGATAGGACAGCGACAGTCCGCGGTGCGTGAATGTTCGGCGTTCGACCGATTCCGTGGTCATGGTGTCCTCCCTGTCCGGCGCGATGGGCGCGGCCATCGTACCGGAGCCGGCGCGGGTGGACGTGGGAGGCTTATTCCGTGCGCATCGGGACCGGCGCGACCGCGACATCGAGCTGGTCCATGAGCCCGAGCAGCAGGGCATCGTCGCCTTGCCGGGCCGAGAGCAGCGAGCCGATCGGCAGGCCGTTTGATGACCGCGACAGCGGCAGCGACACCGATGGCGCGCCGGCGAGATTGTGGATCGGGGTATACGCCATGCGCGAGAACACCCGGTCCAGCAACGCGTCGAACGGCTGCATCGGGTCCATGAGGCCGATCGGCCATGGCGGTTCCGGCAGCACCGGCGTGAGCAGCACGTCCACACCGTCGAACAGAGCGTCGTACTGACGCCTGGCCTGGTCGATGATCGCCATGACCGGCGGATGGTCGGGGTGGCGCCGGCTCCAGTCCGCCAGTCCCAGCGTCCAGGTTTCCAGCGCGTCCGAGTCGTCCGTGCCCAGACGGTCACGGGCGAAGGCCGCTGCGTCCGCGCCGACGGCGGACCAGATCGTGAGCTCATCCCGCATCAGCGCCTCGCCATCCAGTGGCCAGTGGCTGAATGGCAGGATGTGATGGCCGAGGGCCTCAAGATCAGCGGCCGTCTGTTCGATCGCGCCGCGCACGTCGGGATGAGGTTGCCGCCCGCTCAGGGTTGGGAGGATCAGTCCGATTCGCAGCGGCCGCGGCGCCCAGGCGGGCAGCGGTTGGTCGCCAACCAGTTGCAGGGCCGAGCGCAGGTCGCGAGCCGATCGTGCGATCAGTGCATCGGAGACGATCAGGTCCTCGATGGCGTTGGGTGCCCGCGCCCGGACGTGCTGACCGCGACTGGGCTTGAACCCGATGACGCCGCAGTGAGCCGCGGGCATGCGGATGGAACCGGCTCCATCGGCCGCATGTGCCAGTGGCACCATGCCGCAGGCCACGGCGGCTGCCGCGCCGCCGCTGGAACCGGCGGTAGAGCGGTCCGGCGCCCAGGGATTGCGGGCGGCTCCGAAGTGCCGTGATTCCGTGCAGGGCAGCAGCGAGAATTCCGGGACATTGGTCTTGCCCAGCGGAATCAAGCCGGCGGCACCCAGTCGCTGGACGTAGGGATAGGCGTGCGTGGCGGGTGGTTGCGTGCCGAATGCGCGACAGCCGTAGGTGGTTGGCCATCCCGGGTAATCCAGACTTTCCTTGAGCAGACAGGGAACACCGGAAAACGGGCTGGGCGGATCATCCAGGGAGACCGACTTCGCGGCTTCGCGCGCCTGCTCGAATGCGGTGAACACAACGGCGTTCAACGCCGGGTTCAACGCTTCGATGCGCAGGATGGCGGATTCGACCAGCTCCGCGGGCGTGACGGCTCGCGTGGTCAGCGCCTGGTGCTGCGCCGTCGCGTCCAGGGCACCCAGCTCGAACGCCCGCGCCGTGGTCAGGTTCATTGCCGCGGTCGTCCGCCGGAGGCCACCGCGCGGGTTTGTTCCATCACGCGGAGCAGGTTCTCGCCGGTCAGTTTGGCGACGTCCTCGTCGCTCCAGCCCCGACGCATCAGTGCCGCCAGCAGCGCCGGGTAGGCATCCACGCCCGCCAGGTCGATCGGCAGGTCGCCGACGCCATCGAAATCGGAACCGAGGCCCACGTGATCAATGCCGGCGACGTCGCGGACATGCTCGATATGGGCGATGACGTCCAGCAGCGTGACCTCCGGTTTCGGGTGAGTGGCATCCCAGGCCGCCAGGGCCTCGCGAGCGCGCTCCGGCTGGCCAATGTACAGCCCGGAGAAAGGTGGTGACGACAGACGCGCCTGCTCGGCGGCGCGCGCGGCCACCCACTCGTTGTAGGCCGCGGAGACATAGCCGGGGTAGAACACCACCATCACCACGCCGCCGTTGGCCGGCAGCCGGCGCAGGATGTAATCCGGGACGTTGCGCGAGTGGTCGACGACGCCGCGCGCCCCGGAGTGCGAAAAGATGACCGGTGCGGCGGTGGTATCCAGCGCCTGCTCCATCACCTGCGGGGAGACGTGGGAGAGGTCCACCATCATGCCGATCCGGTTCATCTCGCGGATCACCTCGTGGCCGAACGGTGTCAGGCCACCATGCCGCGGATCGTCCGTGGCCGAGTCGGCCCAGTCGATGGTCCGGGCATGGGTCAGCGTCATGTAGCGCACGCCGAGCGCGTGAAACTGGCGCAGCACCGCCAGCGATCCGCCGATCTGATGGCCGCCTTCCACCCCCAGCAGCGCCGCGATGCGGCCGTCGGCATGGATGCGGCGTACATCGGTGGCGGAATACGCCATCTCCATCGCATCTGCGTTGCGTGCGGTCATCACCCGGACCAGGTCGATCTGCTCCAGCGTGTGGCTGATCGCCTCCGACGGCGCCAGGGTGTTGGAGACGAACACCGACCAGAACTGTGCGCCAACGCCGCCGCGCCGCATCCTGTCGAGGTCGGTGTGCATCGGGTGCGGGGTGGCCGGCCCGAGATCGGTGATATCGATGCCGCGTGCGGTGTCGCCGTAATGGTGATCCAGCGCCCAGGGCAGATCGTTGTGCCCGTCGATGAGAGGTGTGGCATCCAGCACCCGCTGGACACGCGTGTCGATGTTATCGGCAGCAAAAGAAACGGCCGCGAACAACGCGGCCGCAATTGCCAGGGCGTGGGATGACGTCATGTCTTCTTGTTATCGGGGAGTTCCAGGGGGGGGCGTGCGAAATCTTGGCGCGGGCCGCGGGCGTGTCGTGGTCAGCCCAGCAGCCGTACCAGCTGGGTTCGGCCACGCAGGTCCAGCTTGCGGTAGATCGCGTTGAGCTGGCACTCGATCGTCCTTCGCGAGCGGTGAATGCGATCGGCGATTTCATGGTTGCGCAGGCCTTCGGCGACCAGCAGGGCGACCCGTCGCTCGCTGGGCGTGAGCTGCTCCAGCACCCTTTCACGCTCGAGCTCGGCACGGGCGAGCGCGGTGTGGTCGCGTGAACTGGGGACAAAGCCGACCAGCAGATGCGGCTCGTCATCCGTGTCGTTCAGTTCCACCGTCAGCGCGAGTTCGGACAGATAGGGATGCTGCAGACGCAGTCCGCGCGGGGGTGCTTCCTGCCGATCGCGAGCCTCCCGGCGAAGGCGGGTGGTGAGCAGTTCAGTGGCGTGGGGAACGAGTCTGTCGACGGACCAGCGCTGGATGGTGGAGTAGGGGGCGTCGCGCAGGCCGTCATCCCATTGTGCGTGCAGCCGGCGGGCCTCCGAGGAGGCGAAGCGGATGTCGCCACCGGTGGTCACGCACATGACCGCGGGCAGAAGACGCGTGGCCATCGGCTCGACGACCGCGCAGAGGTCGACCTGAACCGGAGGCTGCGACGGACGGGGCATTAGTTCACGAGTGGGCCGTGGTTGATGCGGGGAATCGTATGGTCGGTACATCGCTGGTCCTCACGAGCCTTCTGGGTAGATTTCGTGGGCACCATTTAGGACGCCTAAGCGAGCACTGACAATGCAGCAATTCTCCCCGATGTATTAGAAAAAATAATATTTAGGGGTTTTCCACCGCGGTGGTGGTGGCGGGTGGTATGCGAGCGCAAGTGTTCAATTGCCGTTGAACAAGCCGATGAATGGTGCTGCCAACCGCTTGTATGGCGCGCGTGGAAGGCTTATGTTGCAGAGCAGCATCCTTACTAATAGGTAAGTTCGATGAATGTTGATTCTCTGTCCTTGATGGCATGGCTGGTCGTCGCTTCGGTCGCGGTGTTCGCCGTGCTGGGCACCCTGATCCCGATGGTGCTGGACTGGGGCGTGGAGCGGCGCCTCCGGACGGTAACCGTTGATACATCTTCCGCTGCGCTGGCCGCGGTGATTGACGCGGAACTGCGCGCGACGCCCGAGGGCCGCTGAAGGCCGGCGGCGCTCGGCGGATGGTCCGCCGGAACGCGCTTTAGTCGGTGACCGCGTAGAGGTCGGTGTAGACGTCGACGGGCGTGCTTTCCAGGGCTTGTTGATCGCCGCTGAGTGCCTGAATCCGCGCCTGCCGGTCGCCCGGCAGGATGCGCGCGAGATTGCGCTGGAACTTCGCTTCCAGCAGCGGGATGCCTTCGTCGCGTCGCCGCTTGTGGCCGATCGGATACTCGACCGCCACTTCGTCGAGACGGCTGCCGTCGCTGAACTCGACGGTCAGCGCGTTGGCGATGCTGCGCTTGTCCGGGTCGAGATAGTCGCGGGTCAACGCCGGGTCTTCCACGCAGCGCATCTTGTTGCGTAGCGCGTCGATGCGCGGGTCGGCGGCGACATCGTCCTCGTAGTCCGCCGAGGTCAGGCGGCCGAAGAGCAGCGCGATCGCCACCATGTACTGCACGCAGTGGTCGCGGTCGGCCGGATTGTTCAGCGGACCCTGCTTGTCGATGATGCGGATGCAGGATTCGTGGGTGCGGATCGTGATGCCGGCGATGTCATCGGTGCCGCGGCCGGCCGCCTTGAGCTGTTCATGCAGCGTGATGGCGGCCTCGGCGGCGGTCTGGCCGTGAAACTCCGCCGGGTAGCTGATCTTGAACAGGATGTTCTCCATCACGTAGTCGCCGTAGGGTCGCTGGAACCGGAACGGCTGGCCCTGGAACGAGACGTCGTAGAAGCCCCAGGTCTTCGCCGTTAGCGCGGTGGGGTAGCCCATCTCGCCGGTTTTGGCGATTAGCGCCAGCCGCACGCCGCGGCTGGTGGCATCACCGGCCGCCCAGCTCTTGCGGCTGCCGGTGTTGGGAGAATGCCGGTAGGTGCGCAGGCTTTGCCCGTCGACCCAGGCGTGGGACACGGCGGCGAGCTGCTGCTCGCGGCTGAGCCCCAGCATGTGGGCGACCACCGCCGTGGTGGCGACCTTGACCAGCACGACGTGATCCAGCCCGACGCGGTTGAAGCTGTTCTCCAGCGCGATGCAGCCCTGGATTTCATGCGCGCGGATCATCGCGGTGAGTACATCGCGCATGGTCAGCGGTTCGCGCCCCTCGGCGACGGCCGTCCGGCTGAGCCAGTCGGCCACGGCGAGAATGCCGCCGAGATTGTCCGAGGGATGGCCCCATTCCGCGGCCAGCCAGGTGTCGTTGAAGTCCAGCCAGCGGACCATCGCGCCGATGTCGAAGGCGGCCTTGACCGGATCGAGCTGGTACGCGGTGCCGGGCACCTTCGCCCCATCCGGCAGTGACGCCCCGGGCACGAGCGGCCCGAGCAGCTTGCGGCAGGCCGGATACCCCAGCGCCTCCAGGCCGCAGCCCAGCGTATCGATCAGGCAGTGCCGGGCGGTGGTGTAGGCGAGGTCGGAGAAATCAGCCGGGGCGTTGACGTAGTCGACGATATCGACCAGTTCCTGGTCCCAGTCGGGGCGCGTGGCGGGGTCCGGATTTGCGGTGCTCATGGTTGTGCGACCGTGAATCCGGAACGCGGGTTCCATGAGCGCCCGGCGGAGATCGCCAGGCGTGAATCGGTCGGAGTTCCCCTAGAACGCGTCACCGGGGATGTGCACCGCGCCGCTCATCAGCACACGGGCGCTGCGGCTCATGATCGCCTTGGTGACCTGCCATTCGCCGTTGACCAGCGTGGCTTCCGCGCCGACACGCAGCGTGCCGGACGGGTGTCCGAAGCGCACGGCCGTGCGGTCGCCGCCGCCGGCCGCGAGGTTCACCAGCGTGCCGGGGATGGCCGCCGCCGTGCCGATCGCCACCGCCGCGGTGCCCATCATGGCGTGATGCAGTTTGCCCATGGACAGGGCGCGAACCAGCAGGTCGATCTCGTCGGCCGGGACGGGCTTGCCGCTGGAGGCGACGTAGTCGCTGGGCGGGGCGACGAACGCGACCTTGGGCGTGTGCTGGCGGCCGGCGGCCTCGGCGATGTCCTGGATCAGGCCCATCTTCACCGCGCCATGGGCGCGGATGGTCTCGAACATCTCCAGCGCCTGCTTGTTCTCGTTGATGTCACCCTGCAACTCGGTGCCGCGGTAGTCGATGGCATCGGCGTTGATGAAGATCGTCGGAATCCCGGAGTTGATCATCGTTGCCTGGAGCGTGCCGACGCCGGGCACCTCCAGATCATCGACCAGATGGCCGGTGGGGAAGATCGAGCCTTCGCCATCGGCCGGGTCCATGAACTCGATCTCGACCTCGGCGGCGGGGAAGGTCACGCCGTCCAGCTCGAAATCACCGGTTTCCTGCACGTGACCGCCGGTG
>NZ_CAXFCL010000297.1:0-2491 GCF_964000955.1 uncultured Abyssibacter sp. | reverse complement strand
TGCTGGTCATGGACATCCGCATGCCCGGCCGGGACGGCATCGAGACGCTACGGGAGCTGCGACGGAGCGGCGACCCGATTCCGGTCATCATGCTCACCACCTTCGAGGAACCCGCGCTGTTCGACCAGGCGGTGGCGGCCGGTGCCCGAGGTTTCCTGCGCAAGGACGTCTCGCCGGAGGAACTGCTGGCGGCGATCGAATCCGTGCACGCTGGCGAGACCGCGTATTCGCCGACCGCGCTGCAGGCCGTGCGGCATGCGGACGGATTCGCGGCGTCCCCCACCGGCGACCCGGCGCCGGAGCTCACGGACCGGGAACGCAGCATCCTGCGCCTGATGGCCGGCGGCTACGCCAACCGGGAAATCGCCGGCATGCTCTTCCTGGCGGAAGGCACGGTGAAAAACTACGTGTCCGGTATCCTTGAGAAGCTCGCGGTGCGTGACCGGACGCAGGCGGTGCTCCGGGCCATTCACCTGCGAATCATCTAATCGCGGGGTCCGGCTCGAAGAAACCAATCCCGCTGGTGCCCGGCGCCGCAGCGAATTCATCGACCGCACCGAACGGCTGCGACAAACGCAGCCCGCCGGTCCGGTCTGATCCACAACACGTCGAATTGGAGATGTTGCATGGATGACACCGTCGACCCGCGACGCGCATCCGTCCAGGATTACTACGGCAAGGTGCTGCAGGGATCCGATGACCTGAAGACCAATGCCTGCTGCACCACCGTCAGCCATCCCCGGCACGTCCGCGACGCGCTCGCCCGTGTCCACGATGAAGTGCTGATGAAGTACTACGGCTGCGGGCTGGCGATTCCGGACGAATTGCACGGCATGCGCGTGCTGGACCTGGGATCGGGCTCCGGCCGCGATGTCTACTTGGTATCGAAGCTGGTTGGCGAGTCCGGCTCGGTCGTGGGCATCGACATGACCCCCGAACAGCTCGCCGTGGCACGCGCCCATGAGGGCTACCACGCCGAGCAATGGGGTTACGGGCAGCCAAACACCACGTTTCTGGAAGGCGACATCGAACACCTGCATGCCGTGGGGCTGGCCGATGCCGATTTCGACATCATCATCTCCAACTGCGTGATCAACCTGGCCACCGACAAGGGCGCGGTGCTGCGCGAGGCGCATCGCGTGCTCAAGCCCGGCGGCGAACTGTACTTCAGCGACATCTACGCCGACCGCCGCATCCCGGACGCTCTGGTCAACGATGCGGAGCTCTATGGCGAGTGCCTCTCCGGCGCGCTTTACTGGAACGACTTTCACAACCTCGCCAAGGCGAGCGGATTCGGTGATCCCCGCGTGGTGCATTCCGAACCACTGGAAATCCTCAACGAATCGGTGCGCGACAAGCTGGGCGACATCCGCTTCTGGTCCGTCACCTATCGCCTGTTCAAGCTCGACGGGCTGGAACCCGCCTGCGAGGACTACGGTCAGGCGGTGATCTACCAGGGCAGCATCGAGCATTGCGCGTCCGCCTTCGACCTGGACGATCATCATCACTTCCCGACCGGCAAGATCATTCCGGTCTGCGGCAACACCTGGCGCATGCTGGCCGACACGCGCTTCGCCGACCACTTCCGGTTCATCGGCGATTTCTCCACGCACTACGGCATCTTCAAGGGCTGTGGCACGGACGTGCCCTATGCCACGAACGCGGCCGGTGCCGCGACCGGGGCCTGTTGCTGATGGCGGGCGACGAAGCGGTGATCACGCCCCCCAAGTTCAGCGACCCCGCGATCACCGCCAAGGGTGAAACCCGCGCCTGGGTGGACCCGGTCGCGCTGAACACGCTGTGGTTCAACACCGGCACGCTCTGCAACCTCGCCTGCGAGCATTGCTACATCGAGTCCACGCCCAGCAACGACCGGCTGGTGTACCTGACCGCCAACGAGGTCTGCGAGTATCTGGATGAAATCGAAGCCGAATCCCTGAAGACGAACGAGATCGGCTTCACCGGCGGCGAACCGTTCATGAACCCGGACTTCATGACCATGCTCGACGACGCGCTCGGCCGTGGCTTCCGCGTGCTGGTGCTGACGAACGCCATGCGCCCGATGGAAAAATGCGCCGATCAACTGCTCGCCTTGCATCAGCGCCACGGCGAGCGCCTGGAAATCCGCGTCTCCGTCGATCACTACGCGCCCGAGCAACACGAGACCGAGCGCGGCCCACGCAGCTGGGCGCCCATGCTCAAGGGCATGAAATGGCTCTCGCGGCATGGCTTCAACCTGTCCGCCGCCGGACGCACGATGTGGGGTGAGGACGATGCGGCCATGCGGGAAGGCTTCCGTCGTCTGTTCGCCGACGAAGCCATCGCGATCAATCCGGACGACCCGCATCACCTCATCCTCTTTCCCGAGATGGATGAACAGGCCGAGGTCCCCGAGATCACCACGGCCTGCTGGGGCATCCTCGGTGTCAGCCCGAACGACATGATGTGCGCGACCTCGCGCATGGTGATCCGCCGCAAGGGCAAGCCACAT
>NZ_CAXFCL010000296.1:0-11041 GCF_964000955.1 uncultured Abyssibacter sp. | reverse complement strand
TGCTGTGCTGAAGCATGGCTAGGTGATCACCAACGCCAATCGCCAGTGCGCCGCCGGAGCCGCCCTCGCCGATCACCAGCGACACGACCGGCACGCGCAGCCGCGACAGCACCAGCAGATTGCGGGCGATGGCCTCGCTCTGGTTGCGCTCCTCGGCCCCGATGCCGGGATAAGCCCCGGGTGTGTCGATCAGGGTGATGACCGGCAGCCGAAACCGCTCCGCGGTTTGCAGCAGCCGCAGCGCCTTGCGGTACCCCTCGGGCCGCGGCATGCCGAAGTTGCGGTGCAGCTTTTCCTTGGTGTCACGCCCTTTCTGGTGCCCGATCACCATGACCGGCCGACCTTCGAAGCGGGCGATGCCCGCAACGATCGCCGGATCGTCGGAAAAGCTGCGGTCGCCGTGCAGTTCCTCGAAATCGGTGAACAGCGCGTCGACATAGTTCAGCGTGTATGGCCGCTGCGGATGACGCGCGAGCTGCGCCACCTGCCAGGCCGTGAGATTGGAGAAAATCTGCTTGGTCAGCGTCTGGCTCTTGGACTCCAGACGGCCGATCTCTTCCGTGAGATTCACCGTGGAGCCGTCGGCCACGTTGCGCAGCTCTTCGATCTTCTCGGCGAGCTCCGCGATTGGTTGTTCGAAATCTAGGTATTTGAGATTCATGCCCCCGTATCCCGCGCAGGCCGTTCCTGTTGGCTGTGATGGATGCGCTTCGCGGTCATGCTCAGACCCGCTGATGCGTTCGCGTGCTTTACCGCCGGCCGATGCTCTTCCCTAAGCCGCCGACGTGCTGTCTTGACGATACCGGACCTCGACGCCGTTTTCACCGCACAAGTCGCTCAGGTCGCGAACCAGTTGATGCGAAATGGCCACCTGCCAGTCATCCGCAAAGTTCAGTTCCGCCTGCGCCCTGCCGTTGAGGTAGGCCACACGAATGCGCGCGCCCTCCTCGACCCTGTTTGCTGACAGGCAAGCTTCGAGCCGATCGAACTGCGTCTGTGGACTCGTCTTCCAGGTCAGGCGCAATCCGCGGGCGTAACGACTCAGCGCATCGTCCAGATCCAGCAGCTCTTTCGGATTCATCCGGAAGTCCTCGCTGTAGCTGTCGAAGCTGAGACTGCCCACCGCGACGAGCAGCCGATCCTCATGCAGCAGATGCCGGAACTGCTCGGCCTTCTCCGAGAACAGCGTGCATTCCAGCTGACCGGTGCCGTCATCCAGGCGCACGATGGCGCGACCCGCGCGCTGCATGACGTCGACCACCAGGCCGGCGATGCGGAGCTGTTCGCCACCGCGGCGCCGCGCCTGCGGATCGGCGCGCTCCTTGGCCTCGGCGATGGTGCCGCTGGTCAGGCCCTGCAGCAGCCCGCGATAGCCGTTGATGGGATGCCCGGTGAGATAAAGCCCCAGCGTCTGCTTCTCGCCCTGCAGGCGCTCGCCGTCGTCCCAGTCGCGCAGCACCGGAATCTCGATGGCCGGCACATGGCTCTCCGCCGCGCCGCCACCGCCGAACAAATCGTTCTGACCCGCCTCCAGCGCCGCGTGATGCTGGTCCGCGGCGGCCAGCGCATTCGGCAGTGCGGCCAGCAGGCTGGGCCGGTTTTCGCCCAGCGCATCCAGCGCGCCAGCGCGGATCAGGGCTTCCAGCGTGCGCCGGTTGGCCCGCTTGAGATCGATGCGCACGCAGAAGTCGACCAGATCGGCGAACGGGCCGCCGGCCGCCCGCGCCTCGAGAATGCCCTCGATCGCGCCCTGACCGACACCCTTGACCGCACCCAGGCCATAGCGGATGGAGCAACCGTCCTCGCTGGCGGTGAATTCGTAGTCGGAACCGTTGACGTCCGGCGGCACGACTTCCAGCTCCAGGCGCCGGCATTCGCCGATCAGCGGGACCACCTTCTCGGTGTGGTCCATGTCGGCGGTGAGCACCGCGCACATGAACGCCGCCGGGTAATGCGCCTTGAGGTAGGCGGTCTGGTACGCCAGCAGCGCGTAGGCTACCGAGTGCGACTTGTTGAAACCGTATTTCGCGAACTCGGCGATCAGGTCGAAGATGCGGCCGGCCAGGTCTTCGTCCACGCCGCGCTCGACGGCGCCGGCGACGAAGATGGGCCGGTGATCGGCCATCTTCTTCATGTCCTTCTTGCCCATCGCGCGGCGGAGCTGGTCGGCGGCGCCAAGGCTGTAGCCAGCCAGCTCGCGGGCCACGGCCATGACCTGCTCCTGATAGACAATCACGCCGTAGGTGTCGCGCAGCGAGTTCTCCATCAGCGGGTGCATGTAACGCACCTGCGCCGGATCGTTCTTGCGCGCCACGTAGTCGGCCGCCATGCCGGTTTCCAGCGGGCCGGGCCGGAACAGCGCCACCAGGGCGACGATGTCCTCGAAGCGGTCGGGCTTGAGCTCCTTCATCAGCCGCCGCATGCCGCTGGATTCCAACTGGAACACGGCGGCGGTGTCGCCCGACCGCAGCAGCTCGAAGGTCTTGCCGTCGTCCAACGGCAGCGTGTCCAGATCGATGGTGGTGCCCATCGTCTCCAGCACCTTCACCGCGCGATCGAGAATGGTCAGCGTGCGCAGACCCAGGAAGTCGAACTTGACCAGGCCGGCGGCCTCGACGTCCTTCCAGTCGAACTGGGTCACCGCACCACCGCCACCCGGCTCGGTGAACAGCGGGGTGAAGTCGTCGATCCGGCTGGGCGCGATGACGACGCCACCGGCGTGCTTGCCGACGTTGCGGGCCAGGCCCTCCAGCTTCAGCGCCGTGTCGAGCAGGTACTTGACCTCCTCCTCGTTCTCGCGCCGGGCCTTCAGCTCGTCGGATTCCTCCAGCGCCTTGGACAGCGTCATGTCCACGGCAGCCGGAATCAGCTTGGCGATCCCGTCGACGAAGCCGTAGGGATGGCCCAGCACGCGGCCGACGTCACGCACCACGGCCTTGGCCGCCATGCGGCCGAAGGTGATGATCTGCGAGACCTTCTCGCGGCCGTAGCGCTCGGCCACGTATTCGATGACGCGGTCGCGGCCGTCCATGCAGAAATCGATATCGAAGTCCGGCATGGACACGCGTTCCGGGTTCAGGAATCGCTCGAACAACAGGTTGTAAGGGATTGGATCGACGTTGGTAATTTCCAGCACGTAGGCGACCAGTGAGCCCGCGCCGGAACCACGACCAGGCCCCACCGGCACGTCGTTGCGCTTCGCCCAGCGGATGAAGTCCGCGACGATCAGGAAGTAGCCGGGAAACCCCATCTTGATGATGACGTCGAGCTCGTGCGTCAGCCTGTCCGCGTAGACGGTGCGATCGGGCTTGCCGCCTTCCGCCTCCAGCGTGGCGAGCCGCTGTTCCAGCCCCTCCTCGGCCTCCTTGCGCAGGAAGGACTCGACATCGTGTTCCTCCGGCACCGGGAAATCCGGCAGATAGGACTTGCCCAGCGACAGCGTGACATTGCAGCGCCGCGCGATCTCCACCGCGTTGTCGCAGGCCTCGGGCAGATCGGCGAACAGCTCGCGCATGTCGCCGGCGGACTTGAGCCACTGCTCGCCGGTGACGTCCTTGGTCCGGCGCGGATCGTTGATCACCCGACCCTGACGAATGCACAGACGAACCTCGTGGGTATCGAAATCCTCGTGGTTCAGGAAGCGCACGGCGTTGCCGGCGACGATGCCGAGATCCAGCATCGCGGCCAGATCGACCAGATTGTCGTTGATCGCCGCCTCGTCCGGCGCCTGGATTCGCTCCAGCTCCAGGAACAGTCGGTCACCAAACACGTCGCGCAGCCCGCGGGCGACCTCCAGCGCGCGTTCGCCGTGGCCGGCCGCGATCTCACGGCTGATCAGCCCGCCATGCCCGCCGGACAGCGCAATCAGGCCGTCGGCGTGGTCGGCCAGCCAGTCCGGATGAATCACGGGCGAACCGCGCTCCTGGCCGTGGACATAGCCACGCGAGACCAGCTGCATCAGGTTGCGGTAACCGTTGTTGGTGGCGCAGAGCAGCCGCAGCGCGTTATCCGTTTCCGACACGGGATCGTGCACCACCAGATCACAGCCGAGGATCGGCTTGACCCCGGCCGACTCCGCCGCCGAGACGAACTTCACCGCCGCGAAGAGGTTCATGTGGTCGGTCATCGCCACGGCGGGCATGCCGCGCTGGGCAGCCGCCTTCACCAGCGGCTTGACGCGAACGACGCTGTCCACGAGCGAATACTCGGTGTGGACGCTGAGATGGACGAAACCGGAGGAATCAGACACGAAAGGCCAGCGTGTGTCGGCGAACGATCGGGCCATCATAGTCGCTGAACGTCACCCGCCAAGTCGTCGGCCGGGAATGCCCGCCATGACGATCCGGCGCCGAGACAACCGGGGGGCGTTTGCGCAAATCGGGCGCTGCCGCCACCATCTAGGGCGTCTGATCTCCCTGACTGTGATCCATGCGCCGACTCCTGCTCGCACTGGGCATGCTGCTGCTTGCTCCCCTCTCCCATTCCAACGAAGTCTGGGACCAGTCCACCCTGAACCGGATTCTCCAGCGCGGTGAACTGCGTGTCGGTCTGGAAACCGGCTACATGCCGTTCGAGATGCGCGACAAGACCGGCGACATCATCGGATTCGACGTCGACATCGCCAAGCAGATGGCCCGGGCCATGGGCGTGGAACTCAAGATCGTCAACACGGCGTGGGACGGCATCATTCCTGCTTTGCTGACCGACAAGTTCGACATCGTCATGGCCGGCATGACCATCACGCCGCAACGCAACCTGCAGGTGAATTTCGCCGAGCCTTACATGGTGATCGGCCAATCCGTGCTGATCCGGTCGGGGCTTGAAGGCAAGGTCAGCACCTACCGGGACCTGAACAGCGACGAGTACACCATCGTCACCAAGCTCGGGACGACCGGCGAAATCGCGGCGCGACGCTACCTGTCACGCGCCAAGATTCTCACTTTCGAATCGGAGTCCGAGGCCGCGCTGGAAGTTCGCAATGGCCGGGCGGACGCCTTCGTCTACGACTTTCCGTACAACGCCATCTACCTGGGCGAGAACCCCGAGGGCCTCGCGCACCTGGACGAACCGTTCACCTACGAACCGCTGGGCTGGGCCGTGCGCAAGGGCGACCCCGATTTTCTCAACTGGCTCGACAATTTCCTGCGACAGATCAGAGGTGACGGCACCTACGACGCGCTCTACAAGCGCTGGTTCGAATCCACCCGCTGGATGAAAGACGTCAACTGATGAATTCACGCTGGTTCTGGCACGGCGTGTACGCGCTGGTGCTGCTGGCGCTGGCGCTGGCGATCTACGCGGCCAGTCGCACGGTCGACTACACCTGGCGCTGGGACCGCGTGCCCGACTACATCGTCGCCTACGAGGATGTGGACCTGCGCTCGACGCTCACCGGCATCGTCGAGATCTCCGATGGCCAGGTGGACATCATTGGCACGCAGGACGCGGCCGCGACGGAGACCTTCGGCGACCTGGACGAGGTACTGGTCGAGGACGGCGACTACGTCTTCGATGGCGATGTGATCGGCACCCGCAGCGGCTGGCGGATCGGGCCGCTGACCTGGGGCCTGGTCGTCACGTTGCAGTTGTCGATTCTCGCCCTGCTGTTCGCCGTGCCGATCGGCCTGCTCGCCGGGCTTGGCCGCGTCTCCACCAACCCGGCGGCACGCAATCTCGCCGCGACCTACGTGGAACTGATCCGCGGCACCCCGCTGCTGGTACAGATCTTCATCTTCTACTTCTTCGTCGGCACCGTGCTGAGTCTGTCGCGCATGACCGCCGGGGTCGCCGCGCTGGCCGTCTTCACCGGCGCCTATATCGCCGAGATCGTCCGCGCCGGCATCGAGTCCATTCCCAAGGGCCAGATGGAAGCCGCGCGCAGCCTCGGCATGAGCTACGGCCAGGCCATGCGCCATGTAATCCTGCCGCAGGCGATGCGGCGCACGCTGCCGCCCATGGCCGGTCAGCTGATCAACCTGATCAAGGACTCGTCGCTGGTGTCGGTGATCGCGATCACCGATCTCACCAAGGCAGGCCGCGAGGTCGTGAATTCCACGTTCAGCCCCTTCGAGGTCTGGTTCACCGTCGCGGCGATGTATCTCGTACTCACCGCCGGCCTGTCGCTGCTGATCCGGCGATTCGAGCTGCGCCTGGCGAGGTCGGACGGATGAGCGCAGGCGTGGAAATTCGCAACGTTTCCAAGCAGTTCGGGAACGGTGTCCAGGCACTGGATGATGTATCGCTGTCGGTGGCCGCGGGCGAGGTCCTGTGCATCGTCGGCCCCAGCGGCTCGGGCAAGTCCACCCTGCTGCGCACCGTCAACCGTCTGGAGACCGTGACCGCGGGCGACGTGCTGCTCGATGGCGAGTCGATACACACCGCAGGCCGCCAGCTCAATGCACTGCGGCAGAAAGCCGGAATGGTGTTCCAGCAGTTCAACCTGTTCCCGCATCTGACCGTGCTGGACAACATCACCCTGGCACCGCTCAAGGTGCGCGGCGAATCGATGACCACCGTGAAGCCGCGCGCTCAGTCCCTGCTCGATCGCGTGGGCCTTGGCGATCGCGGCAACAGCTTCCCGTCCCAGCTCTCGGGCGGGCAGCAGCAGCGTGTCGCCATCGCCCGCGCGCTGGCCATGCAGCCCGACGTGATGCTGTTCGACGAACCGACTTCGGCGCTGGACCCCGAAATGGTCGGCGGCGTGCTGGATGTCATGAAGGATCTGGCCAGCGAAGGCATGACCATGCTCGTGGTCACCCACGAAATGGGCTTTGCCCGCGCCGTGGCCGACCGCGTGGTGTTCATGGAATCCGGGCGAATCGAGCACATCGCCGAACCGGAGAACTTCTTCGAACCCGCCAGCGGCTCCCGCCTCGACCTGTTCCTGGGCCAAGTCCTGCGCTGACGCGCCGCTTTGCCTACAATGCGGCCCGCGACGCCCCGGTAGCTCAGTCGGATAGAGCGAGCGCCTCCTAAGCGCTAGGTCGCAGGTTCGATTCCTGCTCGGGGCACCAATTTCCCGCCCGAGACGTGGCTCCGGTCCGGCGAGGCCGCGGCATCACGCGGACCCCGCCGAACCCTCCGCCGATCAGAACCGCAACTGCACGCCGATCGATCCGTTCGGGATGCTGATCTCGCCACCGAAATCGTCCTCGATTTCGTAGGACTGGCCGCCAAGCACGATCGCGACCATCTCGCTCACGCGATAGCCGACCACGAACTCGAACACCGCGCCGTCCGAATCATCGAACTCCACCAGACCAAGTTCGACCTTCCAGAGAAACGGGTTTTCTCCGTTGTCCCTGATCCCGCCAGACACGATCCAGCCGGAATCGTCCGAAGAACCACCGTCCTCGATGTCGAACTCGGCTTCGCCGTATTCGAACGCGCCGTAGATCACGACGGTGTCCAGCATGCCCTGATAGCCCAGACCGAACCGCAGCAGCGTCGTATCGACATCGACGTCATAATCGACCCCGTTCAATTCGATTTCGTCCGCGGTGGTTGAAAGCAGTTCGCCTCGCACGAACACCTGATCGGCAATCAGAAACTCGCCTCGCAGGTCGATGCCCGCACTTTCGAGCTCGATCTCGTCAAAGCTGTCCTCCAGGACGTAGGTGCCGGAGGCCAGACGAAATTCAATGGAATTGTTGCTTTCGGCAAGCGCGGGCGTGGCCGCGAGCAGTGCGAGCGCAGCGGCGGCGAGAGGTTTCATCATGAGTTGGGTTCCCCATCCAAGCTCCGGACTCGATGATCGGCCGCCATGAACCTGCCTGGTTCGATCACCCATCCCGGCCAGAAAGTCAGTGCAAGTACTGCGGCCAGACCATCACTACGGAAAAGACGTCGGAAACAGGACAGACTCTGCCGACAACGACAGATTGTGCGCAGTCAGTGCACGAAGTCCATATCTCTCCGACTACTCAGCCATACGCCAGCAAGAAAACCGATATCGCAATCGCTTGTGGATGGAATCCGCTGAAGCTGTGAACTCCCATGGTGTCGTCATCAATCTGGCCGCCGCCTCCGACAGCAGCACATCGAACCCACGAATCCGACGCACGGAAATGATGGTGCGCCTACGAGGCGAGGAAACAATCGCGCAGCAGACAAATGAAGCAGGGCTGTTCCTGACAATCACCTGCCCTAGCCGATTTCATGCAACACGTGGACGTGGTGAACCAAACCCGAAGTATCGAGATGCGACGCCGCGAGACGCTCAACGGTACCTGTGTCAACTCTGGGCGCGGGCAAGATCAGCGCTGCATCGCGAATCGATACCCATCCATGGAATCCGAGTCGCCGAACCTCATCAAGACGGCTGTCCACACTGGCACCTCCTACTCTGGTGTTCCGCAGAGAAGGTGGACCGAGTCAAAGAGATAATTCATGGCCACGCCCTCGCAGACTCCCCGACTGAGGCTGGCGCAAGTCGGTATCGATTCAAGTGTGTCGATATTGACCATACGAAGGGGAGCGCGGTCGGATACATCGCGAAGTACATCGCAAAGAACGTAGATGGAGCACTCATCGAAGCAGCGCACGCGCGCGACGCGGACGGGCAGACGACAGAGACACCACCGCAAGAGTCCGCGATGCGCATTCAGGGATGGGCTAGTACCTGGGGCATTCGGCAGCTCCAGTTCTTCGGAACTGCGCCCGTCAGCAAGTGGCGCGAAGTTCGGCGCCTTCGTCAAAAGGTCGAAAGCGAAGACATAGAGGCCGCGAGAACCTGCGCAGACCAAGGGAACTGGGCGGAATTCTCCGCAATCGCGCCATCGCTGACTTGCTTTCGTGACCTGGGTTCTCGATCTGAGCCGGATGAAATTCAAACCCTTCGATTGGTGGGTCTGATTGATCGAACGGGCGAGTTGGTTGTCACCCGCCCTGATACCTGGGTTGTTCGTGCGGCGAGCGATAGCTCGACGCCTTGGACTAGTGGAAATAACTATACGTCGACAAGCGTGAAAACCTAAGTCAGATAGATTCTTGAATGCGTTTCAACAGCCTGGTGCTCTCAGATATCGACTGCACAAACGCGTTCTCCAATCCAGCAGATGAGTCCTCAACGTAGTCAGAGCGATAACCGGCGAGCATCGCGCAATACGAAGCGACTGAGTCGCTTAGAATGGATATTTCAGTAAGTAAATCCTCATACTCCTTCGCGTGACCCGCCTTAAGAAGCATTAACGAGTTAATGACCGTCCTTTTCTTTAAATTAAAATCGTTCAACAATTCCCGGCCGCTAGATTCTGCGGAACCATCGACACTCGCTCTATGAAGATTATTGGACTGATCAATAAAAAATAAAAAAAGTGGCTCGATGGCGTAGGGCTTTAGAACACTACGAAACCAAAAATCGTCATTTATTGATACACTGCGCTGCCTTGACTTGTCCCGGCGATCTATAAACTCTCGGTATACGCGGACAGAGAAAGTTAAAAAAGCCAGTGTCACACCAAGCCAGACATACCCAGCAGGCGGTTGCTGGCTCAAAACATTCTCCGCCCAGCCCATGAATGAATTAAATTTGCTCATAGTAGGGGGGAATTCTTGAACTTGGCGTGAGTCATGGCCTGGACGATTTCATCCCTCAAAAAATCCGACCACTGATCACCGGTAGCTAAGAAGTTAAATTTATCAAGAAACTCCGTGATGTTTGTGGCAGCCCTAAGCTCAGGACCCAAAAATCCGAGGATAAAAGAACTATTAATTGCAAGCACATCTTGGGGCACTCGCAATTCTATTGTCAATCCGTCCCTGACGGCCCCCTCTATTCCCGACGCTTTTCTAGATTGTTCACCTTTTTTTCGGCCAATGTAAATCGGCCCGCCAAAATCTGCGAAATCTATCTCGTAAATACCTCGCCCATCTTGATCAGACATTTTTTACGAACCTCGCAGGGAGTGGGAACCTTATACTAATGGCGCAGCCAGGAAATCCCTTTCCGCGCAGGCTGCTGACGTACCGCATGTCTGGCGGATCATCAAGGTCGTTTCGATCATTAAAAGCTATGACCTTTCTTCCTTCGCTCGACATCTTCATTTTGTACCGACCATCGAACAACACTCGTGTATTCCCAGAAACTATCGCCATTTTAGGCTTCCGGGTATCGCTTCCTGCAAACGACTCATGCAGGTCCTGGAAGAACTCAATCAGTTTGACTGTTCCGTGTCCCCGAGTATCTTCTTCAGTATAATTTTTAGAACTAATGTTCCCCTGAAGAGCGCATACGGTAACTAGTCCCTCGTCCGAAATTCCACCTTTACCTGTGTGCTTGTCTAAATACCCCTGAATTTCTCCCCAGGCAAGCTCGGAAGCCCCAATCGCTGAGAAGGTTTCAGCATATGTTAATCCAAAGTTAAGCACTGCAATATCAAACCAGTGGAGACCATCCTCTGTAAGGTCAATATATCCAACAAGAATCCAATCTAGAACACCGGAGTGCTGCTCTACATTATCTAGTATTTCGCCAAGATACGAGATTAGCCTTGCTTTGGCAGCATTCGTCATCTCATGGCTGTGCTCACCAAGCGCTTTTTGGGTATACGCAACGAAGTCGCCGACTGTTTTCTCTTTATAATCGCGAATGTTTATCTTGGGTTGTGCGACATAAGCACGTGAGTCTGATTGAAAGACTCGCACGCGAGATTCATCTTCATCGCTTAACACCTGAGTTCTTATTCCAAGCGCCTTTGTCAAACCGATTGCACGAATCAGCCGACAAGCGTTTGGATCGGCAGGCACTCTGCCTCGGAGCTTCACCCTGCGGCCCGCACGAGTAAATCGTCGGAACATGTCATCAACGACACGGTCAAGCACAACTTCGGCCGCAAGTCCGACGCGTTCTACATGACGATGGTCGATGTAAATGAACTTGATTTTCTGGTGATTCAGAACCGCTGCGGCTCGATGAATTACTTTCAGAGCGGCTTCGGGGTCATCTAGAAAGGAGAATGTCTTCGGCAGGACAATCTTTCTAGTGGTAACAAGCGTTCGTTCTTGTCGCTGCGTTGTGAAGTGATCGATAGTGGACGTCGGC
>NZ_CAXFCL010000295.1:0-5096 GCF_964000955.1 uncultured Abyssibacter sp. | reverse complement strand
TTCTGGCCTGCCTGGATGCCTATCCGGCGGCCGGCGTGACCCCGGCCTTCGAGCGAGTGGAACGCCCGGGTGCGACGGTGACCGACATAGCGGCGTTTCTGGAGCATCAGATCGCGGCTGCCGAGGCGATCGGTTTGCCAGGGCCGGGGTGTTTTTACGCCAACACCATGACCGAAGTGGCGCCCCACGATCCGGAGGTCGCCGAACGCATCGAGCGACATCACGAGCGCCTGAAACAGGGGTTTCTCCAGGCGCTTCGTCACTCGGCCTCGGCGGATATCAGCGAGGCCGAGCTCGTCCGCGTCGCCGAACTGCTCGTCGTGTCCGCTCAGGGGCTGTGGTCCGCTTCGCGCGCGGTAACCGATGCCGCCGTGCTGCGCCGCGCGGCGGACACACTCATCCAGCTCGTCCAGCGGAGGATTGGTTCATGACAGGGAAGTCCGTACCCAAGGCGTTCTGGTGGGCGCTGCTGATCAACGCCGTGTGGATCAACGTCTCCGAGGTGTTTCGCTATTTCGCGTTCGTCATGCCGATGATGCGCGAGGCGTTTCCGGCCGAAGCCGGCGTCGCACCCATGAGCCTGCCGATCTTCCTGGCCTGGGGGGGCTGGGACACCGTCCTGCTGCTGGTAGTCACCGGATTCGGCTGGCTGTTTCTGGAGCGTTTCGGCGACACGCTCCGCAACGCGCTGATGGCGGCCACCTGCCTGTGGGCGGCCGTGTTCGTCCTGCTCTGGCTTGCGCTTTACAACATGAATCTGGCGACGTCGGCGGTCATTGCCGTGGCGCTGCCGCTGGCGTGGGTCGAGCAGGCCGTCGCGATGCTGATCGTCCGGCGCTGTCGCGTGCGGGCGAATGCGCCCTCCTTGGCAGTGACGGTCTAGATGCGAAGACGCTTTCCCAAGTACAGCTCGTCCTTCGGCTCGCCATCAACGCGGATGCTGCTCCGGCGTCGCCTGGAGGACATCCGCCAATCTGCGTCTCGCTGGGGCGTACTCAAGCATTTCGCCTGACGATCATGGACTGAGCGGACTCCGTCCGCGGCGATCGCCTCGCCCCGCTGCGAGTGGATCTGTAGTGGGAACCTGCCGGCGCGGAGCCCGCGACAACCGGCCCGTTCACGCTCGACCTTTACGCATTCTTCACCGTATGCTCCATCCGCCTGAGTTAATCGATCGGTAAGGAACTGCGCGGATGGCGACTAAGCACTCGGAGTATCTGGGTACGGCGCGAGAAATTGCGCTCAGTCTGGTGCGTGAACAGGCCGATCAGATCTACGCCGACCGGATCTGGCCGGAACGAAGCATCCGTGAACTCCAGCGTGCCGGTCTGGGCGGGCTTGCGGTTCCGACGGAGCTGGGTGGTCTGGGCGGCGGCGCCAGTGCCTTGGCGGAAATCTGCGAGGTGCTGGGCGAGCAATGCGCGTCCACGGCGATCTGCTTCGGCATGCACTGCGTCGGATCGGCGGTGATTGCCGCGCATGCGACGCCGGCGCAGCAGAGCGAGCTGCTGGAACCGATTTGCGAAGGCGAGCACATCACGACGCTCGCGTTGTCCGAGCCTGGAACAGGCGCCCATTTCTATCTGCCGCAGACGCAGATTCTCGCCGACGACAACGGTTATGTGCTGAACGGGCGCAAGACCTTCGTGACCAACGGTAACCATGCCGAATCCTATGTGTTGTCCGGTGTCTCCGCCGCGGATGGCCTGTCGTTCTCCTGCGCAGTCGCGCCCCAGGGCTCGCCGGGGATGACCTGGTCCGGGGCATGGACCGGGATGGGCATGCGGGGCAACTCTTCATTGCAACTCTCGCTCGACAATGTCGCGATCCCGCGCAGTCATCTTCTCGGGAATGAAGGCGACCAGATCTGGTACGTCTTCCATGTGGTCGCGCCGTACTTCCTGATGGCGATGTCCGGCGTCTATCTCGGCATCGCGCAGGCGGCCTTCAATGCGGCGCGTGAGCACGTCACCCGTCGAGCCTATGCGCACACCGGCGCGTTGCTGGCGGACACGGCGGTACTCCAGCATCGCATCGGCCAGCTGTGGGGTGAGCTGGAAAAGACACGGCAGCTCGTCCACGCCGCCGCGAAGAAATTCGATGTCGGCACGGAGGACGCACTGCTGGCGGTCATGGCCGCCAAGGCCGAGGTCGCGGACTGCGTGGTCAAGACCGTCAACGAGGCGATGACGCTTTGTGGAGGCATGGCCTATCGCGATGCCGGTCCGCTGGAACGCTATCTGCACGACGCCCGGGCCGCGCATGTCATGGCGCCGACCACGGACACGCTGCGAACCTGGATCGGGCGCGCGGCGCTGGATCTTCCCTTGCTGGGGGATTGAGGCCATGCCGGAGATCGCCGCACTCGACGTCGAGCCCGCCTTCATGACCCGCATCCGGGAGTCCGGACAGGGGCTCGAATGCACCGAGATCCGGGGCGATGCGGGCTCCGCGCCGGATCAGTATCTCAAGGACGACACCTGTGCCGTCCTGGTCGGCCCGACCCTGGCCGATCCGTTGCCGCTGCTGATCTCGCTGGGCAGCCGCGATCGTGACATGCCGGTTCTGGTGCTCAGGCGCGGCGATGATCTCCGGGAGCTGAAAACCCGGTTGCGGTTCGCGCCGGGCATTGGTCGTCAGGTGCGCATCTGGGACGAGGCGGAATTTGAAGACGCCATTCCCATGATCCATGCGTTTGCGATGCGCAAGACGACGCAGGAGGCGCTCAGCCGTGGTCTTGCGGCGGCCGCCGCCAGGCCGGAACCCGGCAAGCCCGAGTATCAGCTGGACGAGGTGTTGAACAACGCCCCGATCGGTATCGCGGTGCTCAACACGCGGGCCGAGATCATGGCCATCAACAAATCGTCGGAAAGTTTGCTGGGATGGTCGCGGCGTGGCGTCAAGGATCGCAAGCTCGCCGAGCGGTTCGGTCCGCAGCAGCGCGAACTGATCAACGACATGGTGTCGCGTTGCCTCGCGGGGGATGCGATTGCCGGTCCGCATCAGTTCGAGTTGCGTCATGTCGTGCGGCGCGAGCCGATGCTGATTCAGATGTCCGTCGGAAGAATCGGCGAGTTCGGAGGGGTTTCCGGCTGTGCCGTGTATCTGGACGACGTCACCGATCTCGTTCAGGCGCAGGGGGATCTGGAGAGCGCCCGAATGCGTCTGGAAGAGAAGGTCGCGGCAAGAACGCGGGCCATGAGCTTGATCAAGGAGCGGCTTGAGCAGCGGGGCGAGGAGCTGGAGCGCTCGAACGACGAACTCAAGCGCGCCAAGGCGGAGCTGGAGCAGATGACGGTCCGGGATGGGCTGACGAATCTTTACAACCGCCGTTACCTGGACCTGCGGCTGCCCGAGGAATGCCGCCGCATGCAGCGCATGAAATCACCGATCGCGGTGCTGATGATCGATGTCGACCACTTCAAGTCTTACAACGATGCTCTGGGTCACATGGAGGGTGATATCTGCCTCTCCCACGTGGCGGACATCATCTCAGCGGCATGCAGGCGCAGTGGCGAGTTCGCGGCCCGCTACGGTGGTGAGGAATTCTGCGTAATCCTGCCGGGGTCAGGGGTGGATGATGCGCTGGGCATCGCCAACCGGATCGTCGAGCAGTTCGCCGAGTACGGGCTTCCCCATCCGACTCAGGAGCATGTCACGGTGAGCATCGGCGTCGAAGTGGCGACCGGTCCCGAGGTGCCCGCCGCCGCGGAGCTGCTTCGTCGTGCGGATCGCGCGCTGTACAGCTCCAAGACGGCCGGACGGAATCGCGCCACCCTCTACACCGCCGGCTAGCGGATCCGTCGACGCGACGGCCGGGTCAGGCGTCGCCGCTGTACGGGGAGGGGCTGTAGCGCTCCATCAGCGTTTCCGGGTTCCGTGGCGATGTGAAGCCGAACTGCGCGTAGAGCCCATGCGCATCGGACGTTGCCAGCATGAACCGGCGCAGCCCCTGCAGCTTCGGGTGCGTGGTCACCGCCTCCATGAGCTGCTTGCCAAGCCCCTGGCCACGGTGCTCCGGTAGCACGAACACGTCGACGAGATTGGCGAAGGTCGCGTAATCGGAGATCACCCTGGCAAACGCGACCTGCCCGCCCTCCAGGTAGCCGCCGAAACACAGCGAATTCCTGATCGATCTGCGCACCGTCTCCAGCGGAATGCCTCGGGCCCAGTAGGACCGCTCCGACAGAAAGCGGTGAATCAGCGGGATATCAAGCTCGGCTTGATCACAGGAAATATGCACTGTCGTCATCCGTCGAGATGCGTGCCATCGCCAGATCGGCGGCGTTCAGGCGCGCAGCATAGCCGTGATGGCGCCCCGCGCGCTCGGAGCGCGGGGCGCGAACGCTCATGTGGTCATTCGCGGGATTGCGATGTCTCGCGGCCGACCGCGGTTGGTTGTCTCAACGCCTTCCAGGCGATGGCGGCGGAGATGATCATGATCAGCAGCACGCCCACATAGAACAGGAAGAAGGCGGCCTGGTTGGTGGCCGGCCCGCCGAATGCCAGCCCGCGGCTGTCCGGGAACAGCGGGTCCAGCGACGAGGCGATGACGAATGTCCAGGCGACGATGATCAGTCCCAGCCCGATCCGTCGCAGCCCGAGCGGTGAAAACGGCATCACCGGCAGCAACGCGGCGGCCAGCCATAGGCCGAATCCGTTGAGAATGCCTTCCATGTGGGCCATGCGCCACGCATCGTAGGTGCCGGGCAGTTGCAGGTCGATGGCGCCGGGAATCGGCCACAGGACGATCTTTCCGAGCAGGAAGAACAGAAAGCCGAAGCCGATGACGCCGCCGACGAAGATCAGCAGCGCGCCGTGTCCGACGAGCTGGCGGCGAATGCCCAGAAGCGGGTCTTCCGAATTCATGCGGCTTTCTCCTCGGGGAAGGGAACGGGTATTTCGGGGTGGTGGGTGTCGAGCAGCGGCACGCCTTGCCCGTCGACGCGCGCGTACCCGCGTATCCATGCAATCACCCAGTCCGGGTCGCGTTCGTGGCGCGGATCGTGTCCGGGCAGCGCCGCGCGCAGCAGGTAAGGGCCGACGTGGCGGACGAACCACCACAGCCTTCGCGCGAGTCCGATGCGCGACCGGAG
>NZ_CAXFCL010000294.1:0-3090 GCF_964000955.1 uncultured Abyssibacter sp. | reverse complement strand
CGGCTATCTGCAACGAGCCGTTAATCTGCGGCCGACCCACGCGGCGACCCGGAATGATCTGGGATATGCCATGATATTGGCGGGTCGGTACGATGATGCGTATCGTCAACTGGCCACGGCGAGGGAATTGGCGCCCTCCGACCAGCGCGCGACTCGCAACATGATCCTGTTGCACTACGTGCTGGGCAACCGGGTGGAAGCCGATGCCCTGGCTGATGGCAGCAGCCTGCCCGATGCAGAGCGTGCCCGCCTGCGGCAGCAGGCGGCCCGGCTCGTGGCATCGCAGCGCGGGGTGATTGGTGGTTCGTAAACAGGAGGGCCGCATGGGCGCTGTTCCAACAGTCATGACAGTGGGCGGGTTGCTGCTGGCATCGGCGGCGTTCGCGGGTTCACCTGAGCCAGGCGACGGGCAAGCGTCTCGTGCCTGGATGGAATTGCAGACCTCCGGCCGACAGGCCTCCAAGGCGGAACGCCCGATGGAAGGCGAGGTTGCCGATCGCGTCTACCAGCGGTATCTGAAAAGTTTTTCCCACCCGATTCCGGTCCAGTTCCCCCGCGAGCAATTCGCACCGGAGGGGAGTGGGTCGTGACGCCGTGGCAGCGTCAACGAGGCGCTGCAGCAGTTTTTGCAGCGCTGGCCGCCATCGCGGCGGTTTCCGCGTTCAGCCTCGTCTTTCACTCGGCGCAACTCTACAACGCCAAGCGTGATCTGCAGCGGCTCGCAAACATGGCGGCGATGGACGCTGCGATGATTGTCAGTGGCTGCTTCGATGGTCGCGTGACGGACTACGCGGCGATGGCGGAGGAACAGGCGCGGCTGTCCCTGCGGCGCAATGGGCGGACTGGCGCCGAGGACTGGCTCGACGAGGGCGAGGTGGTCATCGGCGAGGTTCATCGTGAAGGCGGGCTGCGCAGCGTGTCGACGCCACGCGGGGAAGAGCGACCCCCGGCCGTGCGCATCACTCTCAGTCGGCCGCAACCCACCTTTCTGACCCAGGCGTTCGGTGTTCGAGATGGCGCTCGGGTCGTTGCGAGCGCGAGCGCGTTCGCGGGGCCGACGGTCACCCCGTTCGTGGGCAGCTTTATCGCGGATTTCGATAGCGGGGACGGGACCACGCTCGGGCAAGTGCTCTATACCAACATGCTCGGGGGCGGTTCGCGCCTGGAACTGAGCGTTGCCGGGTATCAGGGGCTGTTCAGTACCCAGGTCCAGCTGGGTGCGCTGATCGACGCCGGTGCGGAGTTGCTGAACGGCGAAAACATCCTGACGACCAATGCGTCGCTGCCGCTGGGCGATTTCATTCTGCTGCTCTATGAGTCATTGCTGGGGGATGCGCCGCCGCTGGTCGATCAGGTGCTGCATGATCTGGCGGTGAACCTCGATCCGGCGCTGACCGTGATTCCCAGCGAGATTTTCGACGTGATCGGCGATCCGGATCTGGTGGACGACGAACTGTTCGTCAATCTGGGGAACGTCGTTGAAACCGCCGCGATGGTGGTCAACGCCGTGGTGCCGGTCGATCTCGCACCGATCCTGAACATTCCGGGCGTCGCGAGGGTGATCCCCACCGTAAGCATTATCGATCCCGGCTCGGTGGTGGTCGGTGGTGAAGCATTTTCGGAGGAAGGGGAACCGCTGACCCGTGCGCACACGGCCCAGGTGACGCTTGATGCGCAGCTGGCCCTGCTCGGAGCGACGCCGGAGACCGCGCTGCTCAACCTTGATCTGCATGTGGCTCTGGCCGAGGCATCCGCAGCGGTTACCGACATTCGTTGCGCGTCGACATCGACGCCGTATCACGAGATCGACGTCGATACCGTGTCGACGCTGGCCGCGCTGGAGATCCGGGAACTCACGCTGAATCTCCCGCCGTTGCTCGGGGGTACCCAGGCTCTGGGCGGAGGCGTGGTTCAGGTTGCATCCCGGACGCAGACGCCGCTGACGTTCGGAGGGCCGGGCGTCGAATTTCCGCAAACGATCAGGGCGCCCGCGGTCAGCGATGCCCTGGGTTCGGCACTGATCGGGACCATCCGCACCATCCTCCGTCAGGCCGAACTGCCGTTGCTGCCCGCGCCGCTGGATTCCGCGCTCGACGAGTATCTTGCCACGCTGCTGGAAGACGTCAGCAGCCCCCTCCTGAACGACGCGGTCGGAGAGATGTTCAGACAAATGGGCATCTCGATCGCGGGTGCGGACGTCACGATCGAATCGGTTTCGGTGCAACGCCCCACATTGCTGACACACCAGCGCGACGCCTGAGGGCGATCGCCACGACAACAGGGGTCGGGGATGGCAATCGGCGGGCGGAGGAAGTGATGGTCGCGTGATGCCCTTGTTCCGGGTGATGGCGATTCTCATGGCCTTCGCCTTCACCGCCGCCGTCATTCTCATGGTGGGCCAGTTGCGGCAGCTCCATGCCGAACGGCTGGTCCAGGTCAATGCCAGCCTGAGCGTTGCCACATCCCGCCTTGGTGAGGCGCTTGCCCAGGGTGATCTGGTCGAGGTGGGGGCCCGTGCCGAAGCGCTGGCCGGCGGCAACTCGATTCCGCGTGTTCAGATCATCGATATCCGTGGGCGTGTGCTCGCCAGTGCCCGGCGCGCCCGCGTGCGGCAATCCGGCCTTCTTCCCGAGCGCTGGTCCGCTGCGTTGCAAGATCGGTTGCTGGACTGGTTCGGCCTCGAGCGCCGGATCCGGCTCGTCAGCGACGGCGCCGGGCTGGGTTATCTGCTGGTCGCGATTCCGGACACGGTGTTCTGGCCGCCCACCGAGGACGCCCCGCGGCAGACCTATGTCCGGGCCGTCGTCTGCCTGCTGGTCTGCGGTGTGGCCGCGATCTGGCTGTTGCTGATGGCGCTGCTGTCGCCGCGGCGACAGCAGCGGGTCGTCGACGCCGCGCCGACGGTCCGGCTCCCCGAGGGCCAAGGTGATCTCGGTACGGCCCAGCGCCGCATGAGCCGGTGGTTCGAACTTCTGGGCTATGCGGTGGTGATCACTGACACCCGGTTTCGTGTGCGCTGGCTCAACCGGCAGGCCAGCGATCTGACGGGGTGGTCACCCGCGGATGCCAGGCGGCAACTGGTCTACTCGG
>NZ_CAXFCL010000293.1:0-8555 GCF_964000955.1 uncultured Abyssibacter sp. | reverse complement strand
CGCCGAGGCGCTGACCTGCCACATCGGCGACATGAATCAGATCACCACGTTCTGGACCACCATCGCCGACAAGCACGGCAAGGTCGATGTACTGGTCAACAACGCGGCGGCCAATCCCTACTTCGGCCCGACCGTGGACACCCCGGTCGACGCCTTCGACAAGACCGTGGACGTCAACATCCGCGGCTACTTCTACATGACCAGCCATGCGGCCAAGATGATGATCGCCCAGGGCGGCGGCAGCGTGATCAACGTGGCCTCGGTGAACGGCAAGGTTCCTGGCCCGTTGCAGGGAATCTACTCCATCACCAAGGCCGCGGTGATCAGCATGACGCAGGCCTTCGCCAAGGAACTGGGCGACGCCAAGGTCCGCGTGAACGCCCTGCTCCCGGGCATCACCGACACCAAGTTCGCCTCCGCGCTGGTGCACAACGAGGACATGCAGAAGATTCTGATGCCGCGTGTCCCGCTGCGCCGGGTCGCGCAACCTGAAGAGATGGCCGGCGCGGTGCTTTATCTCGCCTCGGACGCGTCCAGCTACTGCACCGGCACCGCGTTGAACGTGGACGGCGGCTACCTGATCGGCTGAGGACAATCCCATGGATGATCTGAACAATCGCGTGGCCGTCATCACCGGCGGTGGAAGTGGTCTGGGCCGGGAGCTGGCGCTGCGATGCGCGGATGCCGGCATGCGGCTGGCACTCGCCGATGTCGACGAGGCCGGCCTGAGCGAAACCGTGTCGCTGCTGCCGGAAGGTACCGACGTTGTCACTCGCCTGGTCGACGTCTCCAAGGCTGACGCCGTCGAGGCCCTGGCCACGGCGACCTACGAGCGGTTCGGCGCCGCGCATCTGGTGTTCAACAACGCCGGTGTGGCGGTTTCGGGCCCGACCTGGACGTCCACCACGGACGACTGGAACTGGGTGCTCGGCGTGAACCTGATGGGCGTCGTGCACGGGATACGCAGTTTTGTTCCACGCATGCTCGAGGGCGGCGATCCCGGGCGCATCATCAACACCGCGTCACTGGCCGGCCTCACCTCCGTCCCCGGCTCGAGCGTCTACTGCGTCAGCAAGCACAGCGTGGTCACGCTGTCGGAGTGCCTGCATCACGAGCTGACCGCGATGCAATCGAAACTCGGCGTCTCGGTGATCTGCCCCGCCTTCTTCAAGACCGGTATTGCGGACTCGGAGCGCAACCGCCCCGCCCACCTCGCCGATGCCAACCCGCTGGGCGAGGAATACGCCCAGTTCGTCAAGGCGGCCATCGAGGCCGGTCGCCTGTCCGCGGGCGACATCTCCCGCTTCGTCATGGACGCCATCGGAGAGAAGCGCTTCTACATCCTCCCGCACGGCGGCGCGATCAAGCAGACCGAAGTGCGCATGCGCGACATCCTCGAACAGCGTGACCCGACCAACCCGATGGCACCGCCGGCCTGACCCGCCCCCATCCGAACAAGCTCAGGAGACATTCATGAAAGCACTGCTCTGCAAACGGCACGGACCGCCGGAGGACCTGGTGATCGACGAGGCACCCGACCCGGCACCGGGCGACTGGGACGTCGTCATCGAGGTCCACGGCGCGGCGGTCAACTTCCCGGACACCCTGATCATCCAGACCCTCTACCAGTTCAAGCCCGACCTGCCGTTCTCGCCCGGCGGCGAATGCGCCGGCGTGGTCCGCGCCAAGGGCGCCAAGGTCGGCCATCTGAACATCGGCGATCGCGTGCTGGCGTTCACCGGCTGGGGCGGATTCGCGGAACTCGCCGTCGCCGATTCGCGCGCCGTCGTGCCCATGCCGGAGGGCCTGGATTTCGTCACCGCCTCGGCCTTCGTCATGACCTATGCGACCAGTTATCACGCGCTGGCGGATCGCGGCGCGCTGAAGGAAGGCGAAACGCTGCTGGTGCTGGGCGCATCCGGCGGCGTGGGCATCGCCGCCATCGAGGTGGGCAAGGCGCTGGGCGCGACCGTCATCGCCGCCGCATCCACCGCCGAGAAGTTGGCGGTGTGCAAGGAGCACGGCGCCGACGAGCTAATCAACTACAGCGACGAAGACCTGAAGACGCGCGTCAAGGAGCTGACCGGCGGCAAGGGCGCGGACGTGATCTACGACCCGGTCGGCGGCGCGTTCTCCGAAGCCGCGCTGCGAGCGATCGCCTGGCGCGGGCGTTTTCTGGTCATCGGCTTCGCCAACGGGGACATTCCGAAGATTCCGCTGAATCTGGCACTGCTCAAGGGCTGCAACATCAACGGCGTGTTCTGGGGTGACTACGCCAAACGCGAGCCGATGAACAACATGAAGGACCTGCGCACGCTGTTCGGCTGGCTGCAGGCCGGCAAGCTCAAGCCGCACATCGCCGGCACCTATTCGCTGGAGGATGCGCCCAAGGCGATCCGTGCGCTGATGGACCGCAAGGTCTCCGGCAAGCTCGTCATCACGCCGAAGGCGGCCTGACATGTCTGACCAGAAGGACTTCAGCGGCACGATGCCGGTGCAGGACAAGCACCGCTTCGACGAGGCCGCACTCGCCGACTACCTCGCCACGCAGATCGCGGACTTCCGCATGCCGCTGACCGTGGAGCAGTTCAAGGGGGGGCAGTCCAACCCGACCTACCGGCTGGTCACGCCCAACCGGACCTACGTGCTGCGTCGCAAGCCGCCGGGTCAGCTGTTGCCATCGGCCCATGCGGTGGACCGCGAGTACCGGGTGATCACCGCCTTGGCGAACACCGACGTGCCGGTGGCGAAAACCTGGTGCCTTTGCGAGGACACCAGCGTCATCGGCACCGCGTTCTACGTCATGGACTGCGTCGATGGCCGGGTGATGTGGGACCCCACCCTGCCGGAGCACGACCCAAGCGATCGCGCGGCGATCTTCGACGCGATGAACGCCACCATCGCCGCATTGCACGCGGTGGATGTCGACGCCGTGGGGCTTGGCGACTACGGCAAGTCCGGCAACTACTTCGAGCGCCAGATCGCGCGCTGGAGCAAGCAGTACCGGGCCTCGGAGACCGAAACCATCGCCGCGATGGACAACCTCATCGACTGGCTGCCGCAGAACATTCCGCCGGGGGACGAGGTCTCCGTCGTCCATGGTGACTACCGGCTGGACAACATCATGTTCCACCCCACCGAGCCGAGGATACTCGCGGTGCTCGACTGGGAGCTGTCGACGCTGGGCCATCCGCTGGCCGACTTCGCATACCACTGCATGACCTGGCATATCCCCAGCGGCCTGTTCCGCGGTCTGGGCGGTGTCGATCTCGCCGCGCTCGGCATTCCGGACGAGGCCGCCTACGTCGCGAAGTACTGCGAACGCACCGGCCGCGCACCGATCGACCCCAGCCACTGGGATTTCTACATCGCCTACAACATGTTCCGGCTGTCCGGGATTCTTCAGGGAATCATGGGCCGGGTGAAAGCCGGCACGGCCTCCAGCAAGAAGGCCGAGGCCATGGGCCGCGGCGCCCGGCCACTGGCCGAGCTGGGCTGGATGCAGGTGGAAAAAATTCTGGCGCGTCGCTGACGCCGCCGCCTCCGACGGAGATCATCATGTTCGACTATTCCGACAAGACCCAGGACCTGCTCGCCCGCGTGAAGGCGTTCATGGACGAGCACATCTACCCCAACGAACATCGCTATCACGACGAGGTGAATGCCGGCGACGATCGCTGGCAACCAACCAAGGTTGTCGAGGAGATGAAGGTCAAGGCCAAGGAGGCCGGGCTCTGGAACCTGTTCCTGCCCGAATCCGAGCACGGTGCCGGTCTGACCAACCTCGAATACGCACCGCTTTGCGAGCAGATGGGGCGGGTGCTGTGGGCGCCGGAGGTGTTCAACTGCTCGGCCCCCGACACCGGCAACATGGAAGTGCTGGCCCGTTACGGCACGCAGGAGCAGCAGGAGCGCTGGCTCAAGCCCCTGCTCGCTGGCGAGATTCGCTCCGCCTTCGCCATGACCGAGCCGGATGTCGCCTCCTCCGACGCCACCAACATTCAGTCGTCCATCGTTCGTGACGGAGACGAGTACGTCATCAACGGGCGCAAGTGGTGGACGACCGGGGCTCCCGATCCACGCTGCAAGGTGCTGATCTTCATGGGCAAGACCGACCCGGATAACGAGAGTCGGCATCGTCAGCAGTCGATGATCCTGATCCCGATGGACACGCCCGGGGTCCACATGACCCGGGTGCTGCCCGTGTTCGGTTACGACGACGCACCGCACGGTCACGCCGAGATTGAATTCAAGGATGTCCGGGTACCGGCATCCAACCTCCTGCTGGGCGAGGGACGAGGCTTCGAAATCGCCCAGGGCCGCCTGGGACCGGGCCGCATCCATCACTGCATGCGCGCTATCGGTGCGGCGGAACGGGCGCTGGAAAAAATGTGCCAGCGCGTGACCGAGCGCGTGGCGTTCCACAAGCCGATCGCGGCGCAGGGCGTCACCCGCCAGCGCATCGCCGACGCCCGCATCCTCATCGACCAGGCCCGACTTCTGACGCTGAATGCGGCCCACATGATGGACACGGTCGGAAACAAGGTCGCGGCGAAGGAAATCGCGATGATCAAGGTCGCCGCTCCGGCCATGGCCTGTCAGGTGCTCGACTGGGCCATCCAGGCCCACGGCGCCGGTGGCGTCAGCGACGACTTCGGTCTGGCGTACGCCTATGCCCAGCTGCGCACATTGAAGCTGGCGGACGGCCCGGACGAGGTTCACCGCAATGCGATCGCGAAGCTGGAGCTCTCAAAATACGCCAATATTTCACGATAAGGCACTGACTTTTATATGAATACAGAACAAACAAATCATCAGTACCAGCTCAAGAGCCGACCCACTGGCATGGTCGGCCCTGAACATTTCGACTACGTCGAGGCGCCGGTGCCGGCCCCTGCGGATGGCGAGATCCTGGTTCGCAATCTCTACATCTCGCTGGACCCCGCGATGCGGGGCTGGCTCAACGATGCGAAATCCTACGTGCCGCCAGTGGGCATCGGCGAGGTGATGCGCGCGATGTCGGTTGCCCGGGTGGTCACCTCCCGGCATCCCAAGTTCGCGGAGGGTGACATCGTCTCCGGGATTTTCGGCGTGCAGGACTACGCCGTCAGCGACGGCAAGGGCGTGGTCAAGGTCGACCCAGGCCTGGCACCCCTGCCCCGCTACCTGGGCACGCTGGGCATGCCCGGCATGACCGCGTACTTCGGACTGCTCGATATCGGCAAGCCGCAACCCGGCCAGACCGTCGTGGTCTCCGGCGCCACCGGCGCCGTTGGCCAGGTCGTCGGCCAGATCGCCAGGATCAAGGGCTGCCGCGTGGTCGGTATTGCCGGCGGACCGGAGAAATGCCGACATGCCACCGAGGTGCTCGGCTACGACGCCTGCATCGACTACAAGCACGAGGACGTGAAAGCGGCGCTGCGCAGGCATTGCCCCGATGGCATCGATGTCTACTTCGACAATGTCGGCGGTGAAATTCTGGACGCCGTGCTCACCCGGCTCGCCATGCACGCCCGCATCGTGATTTGCGGCGCGATCTCGCAGTACAACAGCAGTGACGTCCAGGGCCCGAAGAACTATCTGTCGCTGCTCGTGCATCGGGCGTCGATGACCGGCATGGTCGTGTTCGACTATGTCAGCCGTTACGGCGACGCGGCCCGCGACCTGGCCGAATGGATGGCGGACGGCAAGCTGCAAAGCCGCGAAGATGTCGTCGAGGGGCTCGAGAACTTTCCGTCGGCGCTGCTCAAGCTCTTCTCCGGAGACAATTTCGGCAAGCTGGTGCTGAAGGTCGCGGAGTAGCCGGCCCATACCGGAGCGTGGTGCCCGTGACGTGATTCAGGACATGAACCGTTTCAAGACCGGGCGCCGTGTGCTGTTCGGAGATTGTGACCCGGCCGGTATCGTCTACACCCCGCGTGTCAGCCACTTCGTCGTCGAAGCCGGCCTGGAATTTCTCGACCACCGTTTCGGTGGCTCCGCCACCAGGCAGCTGTTCCGGGCGGGGATCGCGCCACCGGCCCGGGCGCTGTCGATGGAGTTTCTTCATCCGATGCGCTGGGACGACCTGCTCGACATCGAGGTTCACGTCGCCCGACTGGGGAACACGTCGGTCACGCTCGAATGCCGGGGAACGGTGAACGGCATCACCACATTCACCGCGACCATGACCATGGCCTTCGTGAACACCGAAACCATGTCCTCGACCGAAATTCCGGAATCCGTCCGCGCCCAGCTGACCGAACCGGACTGACGATGGCGTTCAGTGCTAACGTTTCGCACTGAACGCCCTTCGCCACCGATTGCCACAGCCGGTCCCCAGACGCATGCCTGACAGTTCCTCGCAACCCATCTTCTCCGACCCATCGCTGACCGCGACGGGAGGCGAGTTCGGCTTCGCGCCCTGTGGCGAGTTGGAACTTGCCTACGAGCGGATCGGCGACCGGGATGCCCCCGCCGTGCTGCTCGTGATGGGGCTCGGGTCGCAGCTCGTGTTGTGGCCGGATGCACTTTGTCTCGCCCTGGTCGATGCAGGCTACCAGGTGATCCGCTTCGACAATCGGGATGTTGGCCTGTCGTCCAAGCTGGACGGCGTGACCGCGCCGGGCATTCCCGAACTGGTCATCAAGCGGCGCCTCGGACTGAGCGCCGAGGTGCCCTACACGATCAGCACGATGGCGGACGATGCGGTCGCGTTGATGGACGCGCTGGACATCGAACAGGCCCATGTCGTCGGCGCATCCATGGGCGGGATGATCACGCAGGTGATGGCCGCGACGCGGCCGCGTCGCGTCCTGAGCGCGGCGCTGATCATGACCACCACCGGCCACCGCAAGCTGAGGCAGCCCAGTCTCGCCCTGCAACGCCGACTGATCCGCAAACGCCCCAAGGCCATGGACGAAGCCATCGCGCAAAGCATCCAGACCTATCGCCTGATCGGCAGCACCGGCTTCGAACAGACCGATGAGGAGATTCGCGCCAAGATCGAGCGGCAGATTCATCGCAATGTTTATCCCGCCGGCACGCTCAGGCAGCTGACGGCCATCGTCGGTTCGCCGCATCGCGGCAGGCTGGTGAAGCAGATCAGGCAACCCTGCCTGATCCTGCATGGTCGCGCCGACCCGCTGGTCCCGGTCGAGGCCGCGTTCGACCTGAAGGACAAGATTCGGCACGCGCGCCTCGACGTCATCGATGGCTGGGGACATGACTTCCCCAATGCGCTGGTCCCGCGCATCGCGGACAGCCTGGTGCGCCATCTGGATGCGGCCGAGCAGCGCTGAGCCGGCGGCCTTGATGGCGGGATGAGCCCGCCGGGACGACACCCGGAGCCCGGCCGGCGGCGAACAGCCGTCACTGGAAATCCCTCTCGCATCCGCCTACCCTGAAGGTCGAGCCCAAACCCAAAGCGGTTGCACGACCGGCTGGGGAGCCGGCGCCTCGTGGCGTCCGGAATGGGGTTTAGCGGGACATCGCTGGTCAGGCATTCGCGCCAGATCGCATGGATGACCACACAGGCACCGTCGCCCACAAACTGATCGCCGACCACCTGCTGGACGGCGAGATGGTCCCGGGCCGCGAAATTGCACTTCGAATCGACCAGACGCTCACGCAGGATGCGACGGGCACGCTGGTCATGCTGGAGCTGGAGGCGATGCGGCTGGACCGCGTCAAGACCGAGCTGTCCGCCCAGTACGTTGACCACAACCTGCTGCAGGAAGATTTCCGCAACCCGGACGATCACCGGTTTCTCAAGAGCGCCTGCAATCGCTTCGGGGTCTGGTACAGCCGCGCCGGCAACGGCGTCAGCCACCCCACCCACATGCAGCGTTTCGGAAAGCCGGGCAAGACCCTGCTCGGTTCCGACAGCCATACCTGCGCCGCCGGTTCGCTGGGCATGCTGGCGATCGGCGCCGGCGGCCTGGAAGTGGCAATGGCCATGGCCGGCGAACCCTTCCACCTGACCATGCCCGAGATCTGGGGAATCGAACTGACCGGCGACCTGCCGGATTGGGTCAGCGCCAAGGACATCATCCTGGAAATGTTGCGCCGTCACGGCGTGGACGGTGGTGTCGGCAGAATCATCGAATACCACGGCCCGGGTCTGGCCGGCCTGTCGGCGATGGACAGACACGTGATCGCCAACATGGGCGCGGAACTGGGCGCGACCACCAGCGTGTTTCCCGCTGACGAACAGGTTCGCCGTTTTCTGGCCGGAGAACAGCGCGAGGACGATTTCACTCCGTTGCAGGCGGATCCGGATGCCCGCTACGACGTCACCGACCGCATCGACCTGAGCGAACTGGTCCCGCTGATCGCCAGACCGTCCAGCCCCGGCGACGTTGTTCCGGTGTCCGAAGTCTGTGGCGAGGCCATCGGCCAGGCGTACATCGGCTCATCGGCGAACCCCGGCTACCGGGACTTCGCGGTCGCGGCCGAGATCGTCAACGACGGCCGCGTGCACGAGGACGTGTCCTTCGACATCAACCCGACGTCCCGAAGCCTGCTGGAGACCCTGATGCGAGACGGTTTCATTGCCCCGATGATCCACGCGGGCG
>NZ_CAXFCL010000292.1:0-6940 GCF_964000955.1 uncultured Abyssibacter sp. | reverse complement strand
CCCGCTCGACGATGCAGCCCCACATGATGAAGATCGCCGCGGCGATCAGCAGCAGCACGTCGCCGCCCAGGATCAGGAAGTTGGTGACCTGGAAGACAACGTCGGAGACGAAAAACGTCAGCCCTTCCATGCCGCCCTCCCGTCGAGGGTTGGTATCAGCGACAGCACCTTAGGCGGCCTTGTCCTGCACGGCCCGGGCTTCCATGCGCTCGGCGATCAGCCCGGCGGTCTGGTGCTTGAGGGTGTTGATCAGGGCGATCGCCCGGGCGTTGACGACGGCGTGCAGCAGCACGGTCGGAATCGCCACGGTCAGCCCTTCCACCGTGGTCACCAGGGCCTGGGAGATGCCGCCGGCCATGGTCTTGGGATCACCGGTGCCAAACAGGGTGATGGCCTGGAAGGTGGCGATCATGCCGATCACGGTGCCCATCAGGCCCATCAGCGGGGCCACCGCCGAGATGACCTTGATGGTGCCGACGAAGCGGTCGATCTTGGGCCGCTCCTCGAGAATGGCTTCGCCCAGGCGCATTTCCAGCGTCTCGGTGTCCTGGTCGCGGTTGGCCTCGTAGATCTTGAGCATCCGCCCCAGGGGGTTGTTGTCCTTGGGGTTGCCGATGTCGGCCCGCTGGCGGGCGACCTTGGCGCTGACGATCATGATGCTGATCAGCTTGAAGACGGCGATCAGCACGCCAACGGCGCCCAGGGTCAGGATGAGGTTGCCGATCAGGCCACCGGCGGCGATGCGATCACGCAGTCCCGGGGCGTCGACCAGGCGGCTGAGCAACGAGCCGGCGGTGGGGTCGATGGCCACGGCGGCGATGCCGCTGCTGCTGGACAGGTAGTCCTCGACCTTCATCAGCGCATCGCCCTCGGGCTGGCGCTTGAGCAGCGAGGCCCGCTGGCTGGTCGCATCCCAGGTCAAATACGCCGGCTCGGGGTCGTCGGTGATCAGGCCGAATTTGCCCAGCCGGACGATCTTCCGGGATTCACGCGCGCCGGACTCGCCCAGCACTTCGGTGCTCAGCGAAACAATCTTGCCGGAGGCGGTGATCTCCTGTTGCAGCAGAAACCACAGCTGCTCCAGCTCTTCGATGGTGAAGATCTCGGTGGAGGTCTCCATGCGCTCGATGAAGTCACCCAACCAGATGTCGCGATGGGGGTACTGCAGCGAGGTCGAGGAGTTGCGGAACAGGCCGATCAGTTCGGAGGAGACGCCCTGCAAGGTGCCAAACAGGGCGGCGTTGGGGCCAAGCTCGCTGCGCAGTTCGGTGATCTTGCCGTCCAGGCTGCGTTTGTTATCCCGGGCGGTGTCTTCCAGCCCGGCGCTCTCGCGCTGCAGGGCGTCGCGACGGGCGCGGGCCTCTTCAAGCAGGCGTTGGCGCTCGGCGGCGGAGGCGCTGTTGTAGCGGTTGAGCTGGGCGGTCTGGTCGGCCCGCTGGCCGACCTCGCCGCTGCGCACGCGCTCGAGCAGCTCATCTTCACCGCTCTGCGCCCAGGCGCCTGCGGTCAGGGTCAGTGCACTGACCAGGACGATCAGTCGGTTCATGGTGCGCTCGCCCCCAGGGCCACGACCGGTCCACGGTCAGACTGCGCCGTCTTCGCCGGCTGTGGTGGCGGCAGCGGAACGGAGAGCAGGCTCGGTGCGGTCAGCTTGTTGGCGATGCGAATGGCCTGGTAGATGCCGTTGCGGTATTCGGCGCCAAGCGCCTCCCAGCGGCCGGCCTCGGGGTTCCAGCGGCCGGTGTGCACGCGATCGGCGCTTTGATAGAACAACCCGATCCGGCCCAGGCGCAGGACGTTGACTTCCCGCTCGCCGCCTTCGGCTTCGATGGTGTCGGTGTAGGCCTCGATGGTGTTGCCGTAGGACAGCTCGGTCATGTACGCATCGAGCACCTGACGGAATTTCTCCGCCGCGGCGACATCGGCCCGGTCCACGGTCTCGCGCAGAAATCCGATCCGTTCGGCACGCTCGTCGGCCAGGTACGGCGGACTCACCGCGACCAGCTCTTCATACGTGTCGACCATGTTGATCAGCAGCGGCAACAGCTGTCGGTCCACCTCCGTCGCCTTGGCGATCGAGGCGTCCGTCTTCGCAATCTCGCTCTCCTGCGCATCAATCTGCGTCCGCAACTGGCGGTTGTACGCCTCCAGGCCTTCGATCTGGCGCAGCAGACGCTGGTATTCGGCGTTCAGATCATCCGTCTCCGCGGAGTACTGGTTGATGCGCGCCTGTGATTCACGCTGCGCGACCAGATAGGACTGGCCCTCGGCGATCAGGCTCCTGACATCCTGGGCGTGAACCGGCGCCGCGGCCCCTCCCAGGAACACGACTCCGGCCAGCGTGGCTCGAATCAGACTGCGTTGCATGCCGGTCTCCTCAATGGCTGCGTCGGGACGTTCTTGTTTGGCGTGTGGTTCCATCGGATCGTGGCGCGGTGTTCAGGATTCGTTTTCGGCGGCGACGGCAACCTGTCCGACGCCGGCCTGCTGCACCGCATCCATCACCACGACCAGTTTCTTGTGCGTGGATGCGCGATCCGCCTGGATGACGACCGAGCCCTGCGGGTTCTCGGCATGCAGGCGCTTGACGGTCGTGGCGAGATCACGCTCGTCGATGCGCTTGCCGTCGATCCAGATTTCATCCTCCGGTGATATCGCGATCAGGATGTTGGCGAGATCCTGACGCTCGGCCGTCGTGGCCTGCGGCCGATCCACATCGATTCCGGCTTCCTTGACGAAGGTGGCGGTAACGATGAAGAAGATCAGCATGATGAAGACCACATCGAGCATCGGCGTCAGATCGATGCCGGTCTCCTCTTCGGTGGTCGGGTCGTCGCTTAGTGCGTCGCTCATCGAAGCCTCCTCACGCCGGAGCCGCATGAGCGGGCGGCAACGATGTCGGGCGCGGCCGCTCGCCGATTGTGGCGGCATTGCGCTGCGCGAGCCGATCCCCGGTGAGAATGGCGACCTGCTGGGTCAGCAGATTCACCAGCGAACGGGCCCGGGCATTGACCACCGCATGCAGCAGCACCGCCGGCACCGCGACCACGAGGCCCAGCACGGTGGTGATCAGCGCCTGCGAGATGCCACCGGCCATGGTCTGCGGATCGCCCGTGCCGTAAAGGGTGATCGCCTGGAAGGTGTTGATCATGCCCACCACGGTGCCCAGCAGACCCATCAGCGGGGCCACCGCGGCGATGATCGCCAGGAAGACCATGAAACGCTGAATACGCCCGGTTTCCTTGGCCACGCGATCGTGCAGTCGCATTTCCAGGGTCTCCGGGTCGACATGCTGGTTGTCCCGGTAGACCAGCAACACGCGACCGAGCGCGTTGTTGGCCTTGGGCTGATCCATGCGGCGGCGCTGCATGCCCACGCGCAGGCTGATGACGGCGATGTCGAGCAGCTTGCTGGCAGCGAGCAGGAAGGCGATCGCGCCCAGAACAATGATCATGTAACCGACCAGACCACCCTGATCCACGCGCTCCTCGACCGTCGGCTTTTCGGCCAGCAGCGTCAGCAGGGTGCCGCCGGTGGGGTCGATGCTGAGAGTGCTCAGGCCCTGCCCTTCACCCATGTAGTTCGCGATTTCCGCCGCATAGGGTCCGGCCGGCTGACGCGGCATGGTCTCCACGCGCTGCTGCCCGGCTTTCCAGAGCAGATAGGCCGGGTCGGGCTCGTCGGTGACCAGATTGAAGCCCCCCAGCCGAACCACGTCCCGCGTGGTGGAATCGCCGTTTGCATTGAATACCGGCGCATCGAGTCGGACGATTTCACCGCGGGCGCTGATCTCCCGCATGAGTTCGTACCAGAGCGTCTTGATATCGTCGGCCGAGGTGACCTCGGAGGCGTTCTTCATCCGGTTGGCGAACCCCTCCAGCCAGATGTCGCGATCCGGATATTGCAGGCTGGTCGGCGAACCGTTGAATGCACCAATCAGGTCCGACGCATTCTGCTGGAACACGCCAAAGAGCTCCTTCAGGGCGCCAATCTTGTCCTTGAGCAGTTCCGCCTTGTCGTTGAGCTCGACCTTGTTCGAGTCGAACACACCTTCCAGGCGCCGGCCCTCGGCCTCCGCCGATGCGAGTTTCTGCTCGGCTGAGGCCAGACGCGCCTTCGATTCATCCAGCCTGGCCTTGAATTCGGCCTCACGGGCCTGCAGACGCTCGCGATCGCGCTCACTGACGGCGCGCATCTGGCGAACAACCGCGTTCAGCGAGGGATCGCTGGCCTGCGTGGTTTCGGTAGCGGATTCGGGCGCACTCGCCTGCGCGGACGACGATGGTGATTCCTGGGCGCTCGCACGCTCGGCGACGGCCCACATGGCCAGCAGCACGGCACCGCCCACCCAGATAGCACGCATGCCGCGGATCACCCAGCGCCCCCCGACGCCATCCTGGTCAACTCCGCTCCCGTCAGACGCGAACGCATTGCAGTCTCCTTCGTTGTTACACGGATTTCAGACACAAACGACCAACACCGGGCCGCCTGCCGTTCCGCTTATAGTCGGTTCCCAATAGCCTAGGCCACCGGGCATTCGCAGTGCCAGTGATGGTCAAACTCTCTGCCCATTCCCGCACGTTCAGCGAATCAATGGACTCCGGGTGAACCCTCACACAGCATCCATGCCAAGTTTGGGTGCGGGCCGACTTCTCCGCGACCTTTTCGATCGTCTGGCCGGATCGGCACACCCACCTGCAACTATTAAGTTGCCAGGATAATGACATTTGTCAATAAACCCGTTCCGTTCGAACATCCACGGAACCGGATCAAGCATAAGCCTATTCGCGGAATTCACCAGCCCCACGGGAAGGCAAGACCGCGGAAGCTGCGAGCGGACGAAACGAACGTTGCGCAGACAGTCAAGATTGAGCGCGCGCGCAGCACATAGACTCGCGCTAAATCAGTCCGCGTGCCCACGATGGTGGCCATGCGGCGGGAACCACTTCGAGATCAGACGCCCGTGACAGACCAGACACCACCCAAGACTCCGGATCATCCCCTGCTGAAGTTGCCCCCCTGGCCGCACGTCGATTTCGCCCAATGGGGGCCGGTCGATGCCCAGCCGCTGTCCAGAATCCAGAAGCTGGTGGCCGCGGCGATGGCCCGCAACTGGGTGAGCATTCCGCATGTCACCCACAACGACGAGGCGGACATCTCGGCGCTGACACCGGCGAGACGGGCACTGTCGCAGGCCTCGGGCGTCAAGATCACCCCGCTGCCCTACCTGGTGAAAGCCGCCGTCGTCGCCCTGAAGGCGCAGCCGAAGTTCAATGCCTCGCTCGACGCGGCCGGTAACAATCTGGTCTACAAGCAGTACTACAACATTGGCATCGCGGTGGACACGCCAGCCGGTCTGCTCGTGCCGGTCATACACAACGCCGACAGCAAATCGATCCCGGAGATCGCCACCGAGCTGGCGGAGTTGTCAGAGATGGCCCGCACCAAGGGCCTGCCCATGGATCGCATGTCGGGCGGCTGCTTCTCGATCAGCTCGCTGGGTTCGATCGGCGGCACGTCGTTCACGCCGATCATCAATGCTCCGGAAGTTGCGATTCTGGGCGTCAGCAAAAGTTATGAGAAACCCGTCCGTGTCGACGGTGAACTCGCTTGGCGGGACATGCTGCCGTTGTCGTTGAGCTACGACCATCGCGTCATCAACGGCGCCGACGCCGCGCGCTTCTGCGTCGATTTCGCAAGTGCGCTGAGCCAGCCGGAGCAGCTGTCGGACTGATCGGCCGGTCACCTGCGGTCGACCAACCGCCGGGAAGCCCACCAGCCAACCCGCGCACGACAGCCTATCGGGTCGTGTAGCCACCATTGGCAAAGATCGTCTGGCCGGTGATCCACCAGCCATCCGTCGCCAGGAACGTGATGATCGGACCGATATCCTCGATCTGGGTCAACTGCCCGTTCATCGCCTGCGAATTGTGGAATCCCACGCGCTCCGGGGTCTCCTGGCCATAGAAGAACTGCGTGTCCATCGGACCGGCCCCGACAGCGGTGACCGAAATGCCGCGAGGCACGAACTCCTTGGCCGCCGCGCGCGCGAAGACTTCCACGGGCGCTTTGCCGCCGGCGTAGGTCGAGTAGCCGTCGGTGAAGGCCGCGAGCAGAGACGTCACGATGGTGATGATCGCGCCGTTGTCATTCGCTCAAGGCTTCCTGACGGCCAATACACCCGCCTGATCCATACGTCGTTGGACAAGCTGAGCCCACAGTCTGCCAGCGTCGACATGGATGCGTTCCCATGCGGGGCGCTTGTCAGCAGTCCCGACGGCCGCATCACCTATCTCAACAGCTACTTCCGGACCGTTCCGCTGTGGGAGCAGCAGCAGCTTAACGGGCAATCGATCGAGGCACTGCTGACCCCGGAATCCTGGATCTTCTTCGAAAGCTACATGATGCCGACGCTGTTGCGTGCCGGCATGTGCACGGAAGTCCAGTTGCCGATGCGGCGCAGCGACGGATCGAGTGTTCCGGTCGTCGCCACTGTCGCCTCCGCTCCAAATCACACGCTTTACTGGAGCATCATGTCGACCATCGGGAGCAACAAGCTCTACGACCAGCTCGCGGCGTCCCGTGATGCCCAGCAGCAGCACGCCGTTCACCTGGAGAAGCTGTCAAGAACCGATCCGCTGACAGGACTGACCAATCGGCGTGCGCTTGATGAGACGGGGGAGCAGATGGTGCGCTTTTCTCACCGCAAGCAGCAGAGCCTGGGCGTCCTGATCGCGGATATCGATCACTTCAAATCGATTAACGACCGGTTTGGCCATGTCGAAGGTGATCGCGTGCTCCAGGCCTTTGCCAAGCGACTGGTGAACCTGGGCCGCGACAGCGATTTGATCTGCCGCTACGGTGGCGAGGAATTCCTGGTGCTCCTGCCCGACACCAATCTCTCGGGCGTGCAGGCCTTCGCCTGCCGCCTGCACCAGGT
>NZ_CAXFCL010000291.1:0-14868 GCF_964000955.1 uncultured Abyssibacter sp. | reverse complement strand
CACGGAGTTGGCGCCGCCGAACTCCGCCTGGTACTGCTTGAACACGTTCATGTACGGGTGTTCGAGCGGTATCGATTTCTCGAAGCCCGCATCGGGTTGGAGTTGGGCCGCCTGGTAGCCGAGGATCACGGTCAATACCGTGAGCCAGAGTATTCCGACCCAGCGTTTGCTGTAGATCAGTGGCTCGACGACGCGGAGGATCCGATCGGTCCATCCGCCGGTTGACGCTGAAGTGCCTGCCATAGTCTCCAAACTCCCTGTACGGCGTGCTTGGTTTCACGCCGGTCTGATTGCGGACTTCAGCGTCCGATTGCGAGGTGGTTCAGCCCGGTTTCTCCTCCGAGCACCAGGTTGTCGTCCAGCTGATCGATATCACCCACCGCGGATGCGCCACCGCCGGGAACCCGCGCCAGCTCGGATTCCCCCTCGGTATAGCGGACGATCGTGCCGTTCACGCCCACGAAATAGGTGTGGCCATCGTCGGCGACGAAGGCATTGAACAGCGAGTCGTTGCCGTTGAACGTCAGCTGCGTGGCGCCGCCCTCGGGCATCTCGCCCAGCGGGTATTCACCGTACTCGTCAGGTTCCAGCGTGGGCAGTTCCACGACATTCGGCAGCAGATAAACGTTACCCCGCAGGCCGAAGATGATCGCGCCGGTGTCTCCGTTGGGCACGGCGCCGAAATAGGAGCCGAAGTAGGGGCTGGCTACGCGGTCCCAGGTTTCGCCGCCGTCGGTGGAACGGGCGAGCATGCTGCGCTCGCCGGCGATCAGCAGCGTGCCGTCCGCCAGTTCGGTGATCGAGTAGTGGTGCAGCTCACCCTGACCGACCGGCGAGTCGACCGGGGTCCAGCTGTCCCCGCCGTCGTCGGTCCGCCAGAACAGGTCGTAGGCGCCCACGGCCAGCCCGTTGTCGGCGTCGAAGAAATGCAGGTCGTAAACCGCCTGTTCCAGCTCCGGCTGGTAGTTCTGCAACGACCAGGTTTCGCCGCCATCCTCGGTCTTGAGAATGGTCGCGTCATGGCCGCCGATCCAGCCTGTGTTCGCGTCCAGGAACTCCACGCGGGTCAGCATGACCGAGACCGGCATCGGGATCTGCGTCCAGGTTTCACCGTCGGTGGAGCGCAGTACATGCCCGCGTTCCCCGACCGCGATGAGCGTGTCACCGGCCCGGGCGAGGTCGGTCACGATGCCGTCATCGGCCAGTGCCGACAGCACCGAGTGATGCGGCTGGATCGGATCGTCCTGTGGCGCGGCGAACGCGGCGCCGGCCAGAGCGAAGGGGAATGCGGCTAGCCAGACGCTGCGCATGGTGAATCTCCCTGATTCTGTTCCTGATTGCCCGCAGGCAAGCCAACGGATGCCGGGAGGCGGGCAGCTGCCGCGCCTCCCGGCCGGTGGTGCTATCGCGTCGCGCGGCGCTTCAGCTCACGCGGATCGAAGAAGCGGGTGTCGTAGTCGACGAACTGGTTGTTCGCCTCGTCTTCCGAGCGCAGCGCGGTCGCGAAATACGAACGTGCCTGGAGGTCGTAGATGATCTCCGGCACCGTGGTCGAAGCGGGCAGGCCGCGTTCCACGATCAGGTGGCCTTCCTGCACCTTCCACAGGTTGCCGCGGGTGTCGTAGCAGTCGACCGCGACAATGTTCCAGCTGTCCTCGTCGACGTAGAAGCGACGCTTGCCGAACTTGTGGGTCGTGCCTTCCTTGAGGTCGGCTTCGACGATCCACACGCGGCGCAGCTCGTAACGGGGAAGATCCTGGTTGATGTGGCTCTTGCCGATCACGTCCTCGTACTTCACCGACGCTTCGTTCATCGCGAACGAGTTCACCGGGATGTACATCTCCTTCTTGCCGATCAGCTTCCAGGTGAAGCGATCCAGCGCACCGTTGTACATGTCGACCTGGTCATAGAACTGGTTGCCGTCCGTGCCCTCGTACGGATTGTCGTAGGCGACCGACGGCGCGCGGCGCACGCGGCGCAGGGCCGGCGGGTACAGCCAGGCGCTGCGGTAGTCGACGTGCTCCCAGGCCATCAGGAACAGGCCGGCATTCCGGGGCGGTGACAGGATTTCGGCCACGTAGTAGATCGTGATGTCGTCCTTGTCGTTGATCGGCACGTGGTCCCCGGACAGGTTGCCGTAAGGGAACAGCACATCCTCACGCAGCGTGGATTGGGTGTAGGAACCGTCCGGCAGCACGATGAACTGGTTGTTGAAGCGCTGCTGCGCCTTGCCCCGGTACTTGAGGCGGTGGTTCCAGATAACTTCCGCGCCGTTCTTCGGAATCGGGAATGGGAAGCCCACCTCGGCGCCCAGCAGCAGGTCGGTGCCTTCCAGTGTCGCGTTGGTTGCGTTCTTCTTGGTGTACTCGTAGTACTCCTCGGGGAAGCCGGAGCTGCGCCGCGTCGGGTACACGTTCATCTTGTAGGTGTCGCCGTAGGCGTTGAACAGGGCCAGATGACCCACGGTCAGCTTGTCCTTGTACTGGTCGACGTTGTCCTTGGTGATCGTGAACTTGATCGCGTCGTCTGCGAACGGGTCTTCCCAGTGCGTCGGCTCCGAGATATCGAGCTTGGGCAGGCCGCCATCCCAGGCGGGAATGGTGCCGTCGGCATTGCCGGCTTTCTCGGCGCCGATCGGGGTCAGCTCGCCGCCCAGCTTGGCCGCCTCTTCGGGGGATACCTTGGCAACGGCGGGCAGGGCTGCCAGCGACAGCGCGCCGGCAAGAATGAATGGCGTGGTTCGCATCAGATTGCTCCTCAGATGAATTCGATGGGCGCCGATCTCGCTTCGGCGCATGTCAACGTGTGTGGGGCAGGCGGCATTCAGAACCGATACCGGGCACCGAGCTGGGCGAAGTCACGGTCGCGCAGCAGGTTGTTTTCCTTGGCGCCCGTGTACCACTGATACCCGGCCGTGAACGACAGCGCGTTCTTCACGCGCATCTCGATGTTCAGGGAATACTGCTGGCGGCCCTGCACGAAGCGCTCGCCCGGACCCGGGGAAATGCCGTAGACATCGTGCTTGACCAGGAACACCGGCTCGAAGCTGATGCCCGGGAACACGCTCTCGTAACGCACGATGGTGATCAGGTCGTAGCCGAAGGAGTTGGCCGTGGTCCAGCGGTCGGGGTTGGCCTGCTGGGGGTTGAAGCGGGCGCCCGAAGGGCCCACCCAGCCGCTGTTCGCCAGCCCGTCCAGATTGCCGTCGGCGCCGGAGCCGTCCGCGCCGGCCGAAGCGTGGGTGTACTGGCCCGGGCCCTCGATCTGCAACTCGTCCAGGTCCGGCAGGTCCAGAATATGCGTGCCGCCCAGTTCGAACAGGAAGATGATCTGGTCGGCGCCGACCCAGTTGTCGGGACCCAGGATGTAGGTTGCGCCGAGAATCCAGTTGACGGTCTGGAATTCCTCGTAGCCGCGAATGTAGTCGCCGGGTTGCAGGCCGTTCTCGGCACCGGACCAGCCGTCGATGCCCCGGTATTCCAGCAGGTAGGAGGGGCCGACGAATTCCTGGCCGGTGATCGTCGTAACCGTGCTCCCGATGCCGGGCAGCGAAACGTCCAGAAAATCGTCCGAGCTGCCGGGCACGCATTGTTCGGTTCCCAGCGGGCGGGCCGAACAGCCGGAGGGGAAGGGCGTCGCTAGCGCGGAGAAGCCCACATCCACGTACGACACCTGGAGCGGGTCATTCGGTCGATAGACGAACTCGCCCTGCAGCGAAACCTCGCCGACGGCGGTGTTGAACGACATGCCGAACAGCTTGACGTCTTCCGGGTATTCGAGCTGGAACTTGACGGTGTCCAGCGGGTAGGCGGTACCACCCTGACCCGGCGTGGCGTAGGTCGCCGGATTCGTGGAGCGGCCGGTGTCCTGCTCGGCGGCGCCGCCGTTGGGATCATTGTTCGGGTCACCCTGGTAGGTGATGGCCCACAGCGCGGCGTCCAGCGAGGCGCCCGGACAGGCGGTGAGGAAGGCCAGCGTGTCCCCGAGCTGGGAGCCCGTGGGCGCGGCGTTTTCCAGGCAGCCGATGTCGCCCGCGTACGCCGACAGGATCGGCAGCCGGCTGTGGTAGTTCGCGAAGTAGAAGTTCAGCTCGGTGCCGGTCAGCAGGTCGGGCAGGTACATCGACAGCGCGAGGCCGTACTGGCCGTTGTCGCGGGCGTCCTTCTGCGGGAGCAGATCCGCGGTCAGGCTGGTTTCGGCCAGCGCGGACAGCAGGCCCTGGTTCGCGATGGACAGTGAGTTCGGGTCTTCCGGCGTCTTGCCGAAGCCGACGGAAATCGTCTCGGCGGAGTTGTTGGTATCAACATCGACAAACGACAGGAAGGCGCCTGGTGGCGGAACAACGACGGGCTGCCACTCGTAGCCGTACCAGCCCGAGATGCCGATGTCGTAGGTCAGGTCGGTCTTGAACGATACCGCGCCGAGCGGTTTGAACACCTCGTCGATGTTCAGGAACGCCGGACGGTTCAGCGCGTTGGCGTCCAGGGCGCCGAAGGTGTTCAGCGAGCCGACCGCGAGGTAGGTGGATTCGCCCCAGTTGATCAGCTGACGGCCGACGGTCACGTTCAGGTCGCGATCACCGAAGAACGGCAGGCGGGTGGCCAGGCGGAAGTCCAGCAACTCCATGTCCAGGCCGACCGTCTCCTGCTGGCGGTCATTGCGTTCGACATAGACAGGCTCGCCACGACTCAGCCGCGTGTTGCCGGTCCCGCCCGGGCCGTAAGGAAAGGCGGCATGCGGGTTGTTGGCGATCGCGTTCTCGGTGATGACGTTCGGGTGGAACTCCGCCCGATCGTAGTTGGCGAAGTCATAGTGTCCGTAGTAGCGGGTGAAGAACTCCCACTCGAGACCGAGGGCGTCGAAGTCCAGGGAAATGTCCTGGGAGAACTTGAACAGCCCCTGGGTGACGTCGTACTTGTCGTAGTTCAGGTTGCCGTCGTCCGCATTCACCGAGAACACGCCCGGCGCGTCGACCGCGAGCTGGTTCTGTCCCGGGCCTTCGCCGATGATGCCCAGGCCGGGTTCCGGGTTGCCGTTCTCGTCGAATCCGTTGCTGTGACCCTGGCACGATGAGACCGCGCAGAGGTCGGGGTTCAGGTTGGACTTGCCGACCAGGCGGCTGTCGCGATCCTGCATGCGCCATTGCGCCCCGACTTCCAGTGTCGTGTTGATCGTGCCGGTGACTTCTCCGAAGTCCAGTTGCAACGCGTATGCCGGTGTTCCTGCCGTCATTCCGCTCGCACCCACGATGACCGCAGCAAGCCGGCGTGTCTGCCCGCCGGTCAGCTTCCGCAGCTTGACCATCTCTGTTGTCTCCGCCACTGCCGCTGTCCCGCGGCAGGGTTATTTATTGGTCATGCCGAAGCCGACCATGTGATTGTCCTATGAGTGCGACCAGCCTCGATGGCCGCACGCCACCACCCGCCAATCTACCGCATCTCCACAGGATTGACAGGTCGTTATCTAAAATTAAACGATCGTTCACATGGACTCAAGTCGCGGCGCAGTCTGTCCAGGCCGTGACGCCCTGTGTCAGAAGCGGTAGCGGGCCCCAAGCTGAGCGAAATCGCGATCCCTGAGGACGTTGTTGCCCTTGGCGCCCGTGAACCATTGGTAGCCGGCGGTGAAGGACAGCGCGTTGCGCACGCGCATCTCCACGTTGACCGAGTACTGCTGGCGGCCCTGCACGAATCGCTCGCCAGGGCCCGGGGAGATGCCGGCGACATCGTGCTTGATCAGGATCACCGGCTCGAAGCTGATGCCGGGGAACACGCTTTCGTAGCGCAGGATGGTGATCAGGTCGTAGCCGAAGGAATTGCGTGTCGTCCAGTGGGATGGATCGGCCTGCTGCGGGTTGAACCGGGCGCCGGAGGGGCCGACCCAGCCGCTGTTGGCGAGCCCGTCGAGATTGCCGTCCGCGCCGGAGCCGTCCGCCCCGGCGGAGGCATGGGTGTACTGGCCCGGGGCCTCGATCTGCAGTTCCGCCAGCGGCGGCAGGTCGAGAATGTGCGTGCCGCCAAGCTCCAGCAGAAAGATGGCCTGGTCCGCTCCGAACCAGTTGCCCGGGCCGAGCACGTAGGTTGCGCCGAGAATCCAGTTGATGGTCTGGAACTCTTCATAGCCGCGGATGTAGTCACCGGGTTGCAGGCCGTTCTCGGCGCCGGACCAGCCGTTCACGCCGCGGTATTCCAGCAGATAGGACGGGCCGACGATCGACTGGCCGGTAATGGTTGTCACCGTGTTGCCCAGGCCCGGGAGCGAGACATCGAGAAAGTCTTCAGGCCCTCCTGGCGTGCAGACGGTCGGATCGGCCGAGCAGCCGGATGGAAACACCGTCTGCAATGCCGAGAAGCCGACATCCACCGCGGAGACCTGCAAGGGATCCTCCGGGCGATAAACCATCTCGCCCTGGAACGACACATCGCCGATCGCGGTGTTGAACGAAAAGCCAAACAGGTCGATGTCCTCCGGGTACTCCAGCTGGAACTTGACCGTGTCCAGCGGGTAGGCGGTGCCGCCCTGACCCGGGGTCGCGTACCCATCGGGGTTGGTCTGGCGGCCCGTGTCCTGTTCCGGGGCGCCGCCGCCGGGATCGTTGGCCGGGTCGCCTCCCGTGGCGATGGCCCACAACGCGGACTGGAGGTGCGCTGTTGGACAGTCGGTGAAGACATTCACCGTGTCCACCACCTGACTGCCTGTCGGCACCGTGTTCTCCAGGCAGCCGACCGAGCCCGCGTAGGCGGACAGGAAGGGCAGGCGACTGTGATACCGGGCGTAGTAGAGGTTCAGTTCCGTGCCCGTGAACAGGTCCGGAAAGTAGAAGGACATCGCTGCACCGTACTGGCCGCCGTTACTCGCCTCGCGCTGGGGCAGCAGTTCGGCGGTGGTGCCGGTTTCCGCGAGGGCGACCAGCAGCGTCTGGTTGCCCAGCGCCAGCATCAGCGGGTCTTCGGCGGTCTTGCCGAAGTTGATCGCGATGGAATCCGCCGAGTTGTGAGTGTCCAGGTCGACGAACGAGAAGAACGATCCGGGTGGCGGGACCTGCGCCGGCTCCCATTCGTAGCCGTACCAGGCGGAGATGCCGATGTCATAGGTCAGGTCGGTCTTCAGGGAAATGGCGCCGAGCGGCCGGAACGTTTCCTCCACGTTGAGGTAGGCGGGACGCATGAATGCGTTGACGTCCAGTGACGAGAACGTGTTCAGTGACCCCACCGCGAGATAGGTGGATTCGCCCCAGTTGATCAGCTGACGGCCGATGGTCACGTCGAGATCGCGATCACCGATGAACGGGAGGCGGGTGTTGAGATTGAAATCCAGCACCTGGAACGACAGGCCGATCTGTTCCTGCTGGCGGTCGTTGCGTTCGACGTAGACCGGTTCGCCAACGCTCAGGCGCCGGTTCGGCGGGTCGTCGTCCGGGAACAGTCCCGAGTCCGGATTGTTGTTGATGGCGTTGGGCGTGATCCGGTTGGGGTGAAACTCCGGCCGGTCGTAGTTGGCGAAATCGTAGTGCCCGTAGTAGCGGCCGAAGAACTTCCAGTCCAGGCCGAACGCCTCGAAGTTCAGCGTCATGTCCTGGGAGACCTTCACGAGGCCCTGGGTCACGTCGTACTTGTCGAAGTTCAGGTTGCCGTCATCGTGGTTGACCGAGAACACCCCCGGGGCATCGACCGCCCGCTGGTTGCGGTCGGGACCTTCACCGATGATGCCGAGGCCCGGCTCGGGATTCCCGTTCTCGTCGAAGCCGTTGCTGTGCCCCTGGCAGGACGAGATGCGGCAGAGCTCCGGGTCAAGATTGGCTTTGCCGACGAGCCGGCTGTCCCGGTCCTGCATGCGCCATTGGGCGCCGATTTCCAGTGACGTGTTGATGGTCGCCGACAGCTCATCGAAGTTGAACTGCAGCGCGTGAACCGGGGCGGCAACGGCCATCATCCAGCCCGCGCCCAGCAGACGCACGCCTCCCCCGATCGACAGTAGGTGCTGTCTCATCCCTGTCTCCTCTTATTGTCCGGTGCCCGTGGGCAAGCCGTTTGTTGGGGTTGGCGGTCTGACGCCGCTATTCCCCTTATGCTGTCGACTGTATTGGGGGTATCGTCCGTGGGCAAGCGGTTGCACTTGGATTCAGCGTCCGACACCCCCACATTGCGCACGCCCATCGGGGGCATGGAGAACCATCGATGCCGATTTACGAATACGTCTGCCGAGAGTGTGGTCACGAGCTGGAGGCCTTGCAGCGGCTGTCTGACGTGCCGCTGACCGAATGCCCGTCCTGTCATGCCGCGACCCTGCAGAAGAAGGTGTCCGCGGCCGGTTTCCGTCTGAAGGGCGGCGGCTGGTACGAGACGGATTTCAAATCGTCCGGCAAGCGCAATCTCGCCGGCGACGGGAACAAGTCGGGCGGAGGCGGGGAATCCAAGTCCGGTGACACGTCGAGCGCAGCGAAGAGCGGGTCGGGTGGTGATTCCTCGTCTGCTTCGGGCTCCAAATCGTCGGAAACCAAGTCTTCCGGAACCTCGAACGCCTCGGCGTGAAGCGACTGTTCCAGCGCTGGCTGCTGGCGGGGGTCGTGATCTGGCTGCCCATCGTCACGACCATTTTCGCCGTCCGGTTTCTGCTCGATCTGCTGGACCACTCGCTGGCGTGGCTGCCGGCGTCCTGGCAACCCGAGAACTGGCTCGGCTTTTCGCTGCCCGGGCTGGGGCTGGTATTCAGTCTCGTGGTCGTGCTGGCCACTGGCGCGCTGGCCGCCAACTGGCTGGGACTCAAGCTGCTGGGGATCGGTGAGTCACTGGTCGAGCGGCTGCCGCTGGTGCGCAGCATCTACAAGGCGATGAAGCGGGTTGCCGAAACGGTGTTCTCGGAAAAGGGCAACGCGTTTCGGGAGGTTCTGCTGCTGGAGTACCCGCGTCCCGGGCTCTGGGCCATCGGCTTTCGAACCGGAGAAGCGCCGGACGAGGTGGACCGCCATGTCGGCCGATCCATGGCGACGGTCTACATCCCCACGACGCCGAATCCGACCTCGGGCTTCGTGGTGATGGCGGCCGAGGATGAGCTGATTCGGTTGCACATGCCGGTCGAGGATGCCCTGCAACTGATCATCTCGATGGGGGCGGTGCGACCCGAAGCGGCGTCCAGGCAGCCACCCCCGATCGACGCCGCCCAGCCGCAACGGTAGAATCGCCGGCCTTTTAATCGTGGCGCCCGGGCGCCGGAATCCTAGACTTTCATGTATCGAACGCACTACTGCGGTCAGGTCACGGCCGCCGATCTGGACTCCAGCATCATCGTTTCCGGTTGGGTTCATCGCCGTCGGGACCATGGCGGCGTGATCTTCATCGATTTGCGCGACCGCGAAGGGCTGCTGCAGGTCGTGTTCGATCCCGACGATCCGGCGCTGTTCGCGCAGGCGGAGCGCCTGCGGTCGGAATACGTGATTACGGTGTCCGGTCGCGTGCGTCGGCGTCCGGCAGGCACAGTCAACGACAAGCTGGCGAGCGGCGAGGTCGAGCTGTACGCGACGGAGCTGACCGTTCAGTCGAAGGCGCTGACACCGCCGTTTCCGCTGGATGACGAGGAAGCCGGCGAGGATGTCCGCCTGCGGCATCGCTACATGGACCTGCGTCGCCCGGCGATGCTGGAGCGCCTGCGGCTGCGTTCCAAGGTCAGCACCTACTTGCGCGTGTTTCTGGACGGCCAGGGCTTTCTCGACGTCGAGACACCGATCCTGACGCGCTCGACGCCGGAAGGCGCGCGCGACTATCTGGTGCCCAGTCGCACCTTTCCGGGCGAGTTCTTCGCGCTGCCGCAGTCGCCCCAGCTGTTCAAGCAGTTGTTGATGATCGCGGGCTTCGACCGCTACTACCAGGTGGCGCGCTGCTTCCGCGACGAGGACCTGCGGGCCGACCGGCAGCCGGAATTCACCCAGCTCGATATCGAGACCTCGTTCATGACCATGGACGACGTGCTCGCGGTCAACGAACGCATGATCGGCGGCCTGTTCGCCGAACTGATGGGTGTCGAGTTTCCCGATCCGATGCCTCGGATGAGTTATGCCGAGGCGATGCGTCGCTTCGGTTCCGACAAGCCGGATCTGCGCAACCCGCTGGAACTGGTTGACGTTGCCGACCTCGTGGCCGACGCCGAATTCAAGGTGTTTTCCGGCCCGGCGAATGATCCGAAGGGTCGCGTCGCCGCGCTGCGCGTGCCCGGCGGTTCCACACTGACCCGCAAGCAGATTGACGAGTACACCAAGTTCGTCGGGCGCTACGGCGCCAAGGGTCTGGCCTACGTCAAGGTCAGTGACGCGGCGGCCGGTCGTGACGGGTTGCAGTCCCCGATTCTGAAGTTCCTCTCCGATGACGCCGTGGCGGGCATCATGTCGCGCACCGCCGCGGAGACGGGCGATCTGATCTTCTTTGGCGCCGACCGCGCCACCGTGGTCAACGACGCGCTGGGCGCGCTGCGGCTGGTGCTGGGTCGTGACCTGGGGCTGACCGGGGAAGGCTGGTTCCCGCTGTGGATCGTCGACTGGCCCATGTTCGAATGGGACGAACGCGATAACCGCTGGCAGGCGCTGCATCATCCGTTCACGGCGCCCTCCGATCCGGATCCGGCGGCATTGAAGAACGATCCGGGCGCGGCCATGTCTCAGGCCTATGATTTCGTGCTCAACGGCGTGGAAATCGGGGGCGGTTCGGTGCGTATCCACGATCCGGACATGCAGTCGGCCGTGTTTGACGTGCTCGGCATCTCCGAAGAGGAGGCCGCGGCCAAGTTCGGCTTCCTGCTGGAGGCGCTGGCGCATGGCGCGCCGCCGCATGCCGGCATTGCGTACGGGCTGGATCGGTTGGTCATGCTGATGGCCGGCGCGCAGACCATTCGCGACGTGATCGCGTTCCCGAAGACACAGACAGCGAGCTGCCTGCTGACGCAGGCGCCGGGCGCCGTGGATCCGGCCCAGTTGCGGGAACTGGGTCTGCGGATACGTCCGAAACCGACCGAGGAGTCGAAGGCGTGAGAAAGATCGGAACACCCCTGCTGGCGATTGGCGTTGCGGCGCTGCTGCTGAGCGGCTGCGACGGCATCGGCGATGGCAATCGGCCGGAGTACATCGAGATCCTGCAAGGCGAGGACGGGATCCTCGAAGTGACGGAGTGCACGCGCCCTCAGCTGTCGGTGCAGGCCTTCTTCTCCGATGGCAGTTCCGGCAACTTCACCGCCCGGGCGTCCTGGCGCAGCACTGATGAGTCAGTTGTGCGCATTGGCGACGGTGATATCGAGATTCCGGGACGCGACACCTTCGTGCCGCGTGGTCAGTTGGTCGCGGTCGCGCCGGGCACGGCAAGCGTCTACGCCAATCTGGTGAGCCTGGAGGCTCGGCTGGACATCGTCGTCAACGAGCTGGGCGAGATCACCGTGGATCCCGCCGAGTCCACCACCGCGGTTGGGTCCACTCGCCCGATCAATGTGGTGAGCGAGATCGACGGTGAAGAGGTCAGGCTGACCGGCCTGACGCAGTGGACCATCGAATCCGACGATGAGACCGTTGTGGCCGAGGACGTCGCCACCATCGAAAACATTACGTTGAGCGGCATCACGAACGGTGTGCTCACGGGTGAGGGTGTTGGCGACGTGACAGCGGTGGGCACTCTGGATTTCTGTGAACGCAGCACGGCACCGGCGACCGTACAGGTGGCGGTGCCGCAGGCAATCGAATTGCGGCGTGAGTACGAAGAGTCCACGCAGCTGGTGTCCGGAACAACCGAGTTCATGTACCCGTTCGCCTTGTTTGAAAATGGCGATGAGCAGGATCTGGACGGGCAGGTGATCTTCTCCAGTTCCGATGAGGAGGTCGTGATCGTTGGTGCGTTCGGAACGGCCCCCAGCCTGATTCTGGCGGGCATCGCTGGCGGACCGGCCGACGTCACCGCCACCTTCGGAGCCGACGAGCCGGAAGAGGGCGAGGAAGTTGATCTCAGCACGGGAATCACCTCGGCACCGTTGCAGGTCACCGTGGTCGACGCGACGTTGACCAGTCTCGACATTACCCCCGACGCTCCGACGGTCATGTTCGGCGAGTCGCTGGATTTCGAAGCGACCGGCACCTTCGACAGTGGCGCATTCACGCAATCGATCACTCGCAGCGTGGGATGGGTGACGGATGATGATGAAGTAGCGATTTTCGGAAACACGTTCCTGACGGCGAACCGTTTCTTCCCAGCACTCAACGAGGCTGGCCAGTCCATCGTGACCGCGACCTACACGAATGAGGACGATACCGTCGTCCAGGCGACGGAGACGGTGACGATCGAACCCCAGGTTGACGAGGAGGAGGACGAGGACGACTCGTCCGACGAAACTGGCCTGAATCCAGGCCGTTTTTGACGGTAGTCCGCGGGTAGCGGATATCGGTTGGACGCCCGATCAGGGCGTGGGAGGAAAAACCATGGCAGCCACGGCGCTTGCACTGGACACATTCACTGCGCTGAGCGATCAGCAGTGTGACGCACGGATTCACGCGGCGAAGCGGGCGCTGGGGGATCGACTGATGATCCTCGGGCACCACTACCAGCGCGACGAGGTGTTCGCGCATGCCGATGTCAGCGGTGATTCGCTCAAGCTCTCGGCGATGGCCGCGGAGTCCGAGGCCGAGTACATCGTGTTCTGCGGTGTGCATTTCATGGCCGAGGTCGCGGACATCCTGACCCGTGACGACCAGGTCGTGATTCTTCCCGATCTCGCCGCCGGCTGTTCGATGGCGGACATGGCCAATCTGCGCAATGTCCGCCGGGCCTGGGCGGAGTTGCAGTCCGTGCTCAATCCGGACGAGCAGGTCACCCCGGTCACCTACATCAATTCCGCCGCGGACCTGAAGGCGTTCTGCGGCGAGCATGGCGGCATCGTCTGCACCTCATCCAACGCGCGCGGGGTGCTGGACTGGGCCTTCTCGCGGCGCGAGAAGGTGCTGTTCTTCCCGGATCAGCATCTCGGCCGCAACACCGGTTACGACATGGGCATTCCTCTGGAGGACATGGTCGTCTGGGATTTCATGCTGCCCATGGGCGGGCTGACGCCGGAACAGATCCGGGGCGCCAGGATGATCCTGTGGAAGGGCTTCTGCTCCGTTCACCAGATGTTCCAGCCGGCGCATATCGACCGTTTCCGCGAGGCGCACCCGAATGGTTTCGTGATCTCGCATCCGGAGAACAGCTTCGAAGTCTGTCAGAAATCGGACTTTGTCGGTTCGACCGAGACCATTCTCAAGACCGTGCGCGCCGCTGAACCGGGCACGCACTGGCTGGTCGGCACCGAGCTGAACCTGGTCAACCGGCTGCATGACGAGATGAAGCCCAAGGGCGTGACGGTGCAGTTCATGTCGCCGACGGTGTGCATGTGTTCGACCATGTTCCGCACCGATCCGCAGCATCTGGCCTGGACGCTGGAGTCGATTCAGGCCGGCGAGGTCGTCAACCGGATCCAGGTGGCGCCCGAAGTCGCCAAACCCGCCAAGGCGGCGCTGGACCTGATGCTCAGTATCACGCGATAGCGATCCCGAGCCGCGCACCGGCCGGCGGCCCACGCTGGGGTCCCTTGACGGTGCGCGATACAATATGAAGGGCAACCCTGAAGGATTCGCACCACCAAGTTGCCGCGAATCCTTCAGGGTTGCCCTTGTAATCCATTCCGCAGGAGTTCCCCAATATGTGGCGCAACGTCTCCACGCTATCCGCCTTCGATCCCGATCTCGCCGCCGCCATTGACGCCGAGGCCGCGCGTCAGGAAGCGCATATCGAGCTCATCGCGTCGGAGAACTACGCCAGCCCGCGGGTGATGACCGCACAGGGTTCGCTGCTCACCAACAAGTACGCGGAAGGTTATCCCGGTCGCCGCTATTACGGCGGTTGCGAGCATGTGGACGTCGCCGAGGAACTCGCCATCGAGCGCGCCAAGAAACTGTTTGGCTGCGAGTACGCCAACGTGCAGCCGCATTCCGGCGCGCAGGCCAATGCCGCCGTGTTTCTCGCGCTGCTGAAGCCGGGTGAAACCTTCCTCGGAATGAGTCTCGCCCATGGCGGGCACCTGACCCACGGCGCCAAGCCGAACTTCTCCGGCAAGAACTACCATGCCGTGAGTTACGAGATCGATCCGGAATCCGGCTTGATCGACTACGAGAAGATCGCCGAGACCGCGCGCCGCGAGCAGCCCAAGATGCTGATCGGAGGTTTTTCCGCCTACTCGCGTCAGATCGACTGGGGCAAGATGCGGGCGATCGCCGATGAAGTCGGCGCCATGTTCATGGTCGACATGGCGCATGTGGCCGGTCTGGTTGCCGCCGACGAATACCCCAGCCCGCTGCCGCATGCGCATGTGGTCACCACCACGACCCACAAGACGCTGCGTGGCCCGCGCGGCGGCATGATCCTGTCCGATGCCGGCGATCCGGATCTCTACAAGAAGCTGAACTCCGCGGTGTTTCCGGGTACGCAGGGTGGTCCGCTGATGCACGTGATCGCGGCCAAGGCCGTGGCGTTCGCTGAAGCGTTGCAGCCCGAATTCCGGGACTACCAGGCCAAGGTGCGTGTCAACGCCCGTGCCATGGGCGAGGTCGTGCTGGAACGCGGCTACAACGTCGTCTCCGGCGGCACGGACAATCACCTGATCCTGGTCAGCATGGTGGGCCGCAACGTGACCGGCCACGACGCCGAGGAAACGCTGGGTCAGGCGCACATCACCGTGAACAAGAACTCCGTGCCCAACGATCCGCGTCCGCCGCGCGTCACCAGCGGACTTCGGCTCGGGTCGCCGGCGTCGACCACCCGCGGATTCGGCGAGGACGACATGCGCAACGTCGCGCACTGGATCTGCGAT
>NZ_CAXFCL010000290.1:0-2155 GCF_964000955.1 uncultured Abyssibacter sp. | reverse complement strand
GGCCACATCATGACCGCCGCGCCGGTGGTCAATGCGATTCCCCAGGTGGTCGCCGCCCCGCCCGGCATCGTCACCTACGCCGACATCAAGCCCGTCACCTCGGTGATCCGTCCCAAGCCGGTCAAGACCGAGCCCACACCGGAAGTCGCGGTGGAGGAGGCACCGGCACCCGCCGCCAACGGGGCGGTCACCGCCGAATCGCTGGTCGGCACCTGGACCGTGACCATCGCCGCCCCGACCGGCCCGCAGGCGACCAAGCTCGACCTCCGGCTGGACAACGGCGTGCTCTGCGGCGAGCAATCCGCCGATGGCAACAGCTCCGCAATCACCGATGTGAAGCTCGATGGCAACCAGCTCACCTGGATCAACCGCGTGACCAAGCCGATGAAGCTCAAGGTGAAGTTCCTGGCCACGGTGGAGGGCCACCGCATGAGCGGCAAGGTCAAGCCCGGCCCGCTGGGCCGCTTTTCGTTCACCGCCGAGAAAGTGGCCGCCTGACGGCCGCGCTCGAAACCCCATCTGGAAGAGGCAACCGCAATGTATTCCGACGACAAGCCGACCGCAGCCAACACGCCCGCGAACACGGACACCGGACGATCCATCCCCGTCTACGAGCGCATTCTGGAGCTGTTCGAGGCCGAGGGCGTCAAGGCGGTGTTCGGCATTCCCGACCCCAACTTCGTCCATCTCTTCGTCGCCGCGGAACAGCGTGGCTGGAAGGTGGTGACGCCGCACCACGAACTGGCGGCGGGCATGATGGCCGAGGCCTACGCGCGCATGAACGGCACGCCGGCACTCTGCATCTCGACGCTGGGCCCGGGCGTGGCGCTGGCCTCCGGTTCGATGATGAACGCGCTGGTCGAGAACTCACCGGTCATCTACCTGGGCGGGCAACGCGCTCGCATCACCGAGCGCCGCGTACGGCGCGGGCGCATCCAGTTCATCCAGCAGGAAGCCCTGTTCAAGAACTCGGTGAAGTTCAGCGCCAGCATCGAGTACGCCGACCAGACCGACGAGATCATTCGCCACGCCCTGCGCGTCTGCCAGTCGGGCACGCCGGGGCCGGTCTACATCGAATACCCGTCGCACGTCATTCTCCAGGAGCTGAACGTGCCACCGGCCCTGCCGCCCAAGGCCTACCGCCTGGTCGAGCCCGGCGCGGATTCCGACCAGATCGCGGAGGCTGCCGAGCTGATCAAGGCCGCCGACTGCCCCATTCTGCTGGTCGGTCATGCCGTGCAATGCACGCGCGCCGGAGCCAAGGTGAAGGAGCTGGCCGAGCTGATGGGCTGCCCGGTGTTGCAGACCTCCGGCGGCACGGCCTTCATCGAGGGCATCGAGGAGCGGACCTTCCCCTACCTGTTCGCGGAGGTCGGCGACGAGATCGTCGCCAGGTCCGATGTCGTGGTCGCCATTGGCACCGAGATCGGCGAGCCGGTGCACTACGGTCGCGGCTTTTTGTGGGCCGAGGGCAACACCGACCGCAAGTGGATCAACATCGAACTGGACCCGGAAGCCATCGGCCAGAACCGACCCATCGACGTGCCGCTGGTGGGTGACCTGCGCACCGTGGTGCCGCAGCTTTCCGCCGCGCTGAAGAACAGCCGTCGCAGCGAACATCCTGACCTGCAACGCTGGATCGCCGAGGACAAGAAGCGCCTGGCCGACCTGCGCAACGAGGACTTCAGCACCGACAGCGGCCGCGTACACACCGGCAAGTGGGTGATCGAAACCACCGGCGCCATGCCGAAAAACGCCATTCACGTGCGCGACGGCGGCTGCACCGTGATCTTCACCTGGACCTATCTCCAGGCCAAACCGCATGACGTGATCTGGAACCAGAACTTCGGCTGCCTGGGCACCGGCCTGCCCTACGCTGTCGGCGCCTCCATCGCCGATGGCGGCAAGCGCCCCGTGCTGTTCACCACGAGCGATTCATCGTTCCTCTATCACATCGGCGAGCTGGAGGTGGTTGAGCGCTTCAACCTGCCGATGGTCATCGTCGTGGCCGTCGACAACGCCTGGGGCCTGGAAGTGGGCGTCTACAAGCGCACTTTCGGCCACGGCAAGTCGACCGAGCCGGGCGTGCACTGGAGCAAGAACGTGCGCTTCGACCAGATGGCCGAGTCGTTCGGCCTGCAGGGCATGTTCGTCG
>NZ_CAXFCL010000289.1:0-3339 GCF_964000955.1 uncultured Abyssibacter sp. | reverse complement strand
CGGAGGCCATCGCGCAGCGCATCGCAGGGTTTGCCCGTCGCTGTTTTCAGGAGTTGGAATGACTCCGGACGTATCGCTTCAACAAGGACTCGATCAGGATGAGCATGAGTCTGCTCGACAGCGCATTGAGGCGCGCCCAGATCCGCAAGGCCGGTGAGATCACCTTGATCATCTTTGACGGCCTTGGCGCGGTCGCGACCGACACGCTCGGGTTTCGTTCGGCGGAGCGCTGGGCGTTTTCGCGCATTTCGTCCGGGAACATCGTCCGCGACCGGAGCACCTTCCTGGAGCGCCTGGAAACCGCCATCGTGCGTCGCGGTACCTCGATCACGACCTCGCACGGCACCTCGCGCGGCCTCGCCGGCCTCGCCAAGAAGATGAAGCAGGCGGGTTACAACCTGTCCGAGTGGACCATCCCGCAGGCCGCCAAGGACATCCTCGACCCACCCGAGGAGAAGAAGGGCGACGAACCGGAAGAGGCCGTTTGCGAGGCGGATGCGGAAGACGACGATCCGACGCCGATCGAGGTCGATCGCCGCAAGGACACGCTGGACCGCCGCAGCATCGACCGTTCGCTGAAAGATTGATCGGGTCGAACCCCGCCTGCGAAAATCCGTCCATGCAGATCGGCCCACACACAATCGAACCCGCGCTGGTTCTCGCGCCGATGGCGGGGGTCACTGACAAGCCGTTCCGCCAGCTCTGTCGCCGTCTGGGTGCCGGGCTGGCGCCGTCGGAAATGCTCAGCGCCGATCCCGGTCTCTGGGACACGCCGAAATCACGCGCCCGGATGGACCATTCCGGTGAGGCGGGTCCGATCTCGGTGCAGATCGCCGGGTTCGATCCGGCGATGATGGCCAACGCGGCGCGACACAACGTCGCCCACGGCGCCGACATCATCGACATCAACATGGGCTGTCCGGCCAAGAAGGTTTGCAAGCGTGACGCCGGGTCGGCGCTGATGCGGGACGAGGCGCTGGTTGCCTCCATACTCGAAACGGTTGTCAACGCGGTCGACGTGCCGGTCACGCTCAAGACCCGCACCGGCTGGAGCGCCGACCATCGCAATGCCGAGCGCATCGCCCGGATCGCCGAGCAGGCAGGGATCGCGGCGATTGCCATTCACGGGCGCACCCGTGACCAGAAATACGCTGGCGTGGCCGAATACGACACCATCCGGGCGGTGAAGCAGGCGGTGTCGATCCCGGTGTTCGCCAACGGCGATGTCGACTCGCCGCACAAGGCCCGGCAGGTGCTGCGGGACACCGGCGCCGACGGCTTGCTGATCGGTCGCGCCGCGCAGGGCCGGCCATGGATCTTCCGCGAGATTGACCATTTCCTGCGCACCGGAGAGGTACTGCCGGCGCCGTCCGCCGCGCAGATCGGCGCCTGGCTGATCGAACACCTCGAAGGTCTGTACACGCTCTACGGCGAACGACGCGGCGTGCGCGTCGCCCGCAAGCACATCGGCTGGTATGCCGACGGACATCCCGAGCAGGCGGCGTTTCTGAAGACCGCGATGCGGCTGGAGTCGGCTCGGGAACAGCTCGCGGCGGTGAGCGCGTTCTTTGGCGCGCGGGATGATGCGGTGGCCGTCGCGGCCTAGGCGGCGGGCTTCGTCCGGCGAATCTACCGATTCTCGCGTGGCGTGAGGTTCAGCGTGATCGGTGTGCCGATCCGCAGTCCGGCCTTGTCGACCGCCGATCCCTGATTGATCGCCAGCTCCACGAAGCCGTTCGAATTCATGTACCACAGCGGTTCGCCGGGTTCGCGATCGCCAAAGGTGCTGGCGTGGTGGAAGGTCATCGGGCCGGCCTCGACCTGAGCGGCGGGCTCCAGCCGGCGCAACCCCGTCCAGGCGTTGCCGAAACCGTCGGCATAGATGATCTGCGCCGGCGTGCCGGAGGCGTCGCAGTGCGGAGGCGTGATCCGCGAGTGCGCGGGCCAGTCGCCCTGCGCCAGCCGTGCCGCGGCTGGCGTGAACAGGTCGCGGCCGTGAAAGCTCGCGGAGAGCCCGTCCGGGATCCAGTCCAGGCTCCACCAGCGGGTCTTGGCGGACTGCTCCGACACCCGACTGAGCAGGCCGTTGTCCGGACCGACGAACAGGCGCTTGTCGGCCTCGACGATCACCGGGCGGCGCGCCGTGCCCACGCCGGGATCGATGACCGCGCAGACCACGGCGTCCTCCGGCAGTCGCTCGACCAGTGCCGCGAGCAGCCAGCCCGCGGCGATTGGCGCGAAGGCCGGGGCGTCGTGCATCAGGTCGAAGACCGGCACCCGAGGCCCCCAGCGGTGCGCCGCCAGTTTCAGCTGACCGACGTAGGGACCCTCGAAGCCGAAGTCCGTGAACAGCACCAGCGGGCGCATCAGGCGGGGTGCTCCGGCAGGGTGAGGCTGACGTTCAGGCCATGCGGTTGCACCGGTTCGGCCTGGCAGCGACCGCCATGCGCCCGGGCCACGCGATCGACCAGTGCCAGTCCGAGGCCGTAGCCGGTCGTGGTCTGGTCGCCGTCCCGCCAGAACGGTTCGAACAACCGTGGCAGCTGATCGAGTTCGACGCCGGGCCCGTCGTCCTCGACGGCCAGCCGGATCGTGTTGCCGACGGATTGCAGGCGGATACGGATCTGCGATTCGGCGTAGCGCAGCGCGTTGGAGAGCAGGTTGTCCAGCACGCGGTCGATCAGCCGGATGTCCACCTGGGCGTCCAGTTGTTCGGGGGCGTCGATCATCATCTCCACGCCTCTTTCGTCCGCAACAATCGCGTGACGTTCCGTCGCGTCCTCGCAGAGCCGCACCAGATCGACAGGCTCGATCTGGATGCGCTGATGCGCGGAGGCCTGGTCCGGGTCCAGGCGCGCGAAGGTCAGAATCTCCTCGACCAGTTCGTCGATACGGTTGACCTCGGCGTCGCAGCGATCCAGTGCATCGGGTTGATCGGCGCGCGCAAGCTCCAGGGCGATGCGCATGCGCGCCAGTGGCGAGCGGATTTCGTGGGACACGTCGTGGAGCAGGCGGTCGCGGTCCCGGATCAGCGTCTCGATACGGTCCGCCATGGCATCGAAGTCGCGCGCCAGCGCCCCGATGTCATCGGAGCCGGCGCGGTGCTCCGGCGCGACGCGAGCGTCCAGCTTGCCGCCGGCGAAGCGCCGCACGGCGTGCTGAATGCCTCTGACCGGTGCCGTCAGCCGTCGCGCGACCCACCAGGCGACGGCGGTGATCACCAGCAGCGACAGCGTCAGATGCAGACCCAGCGCCAGTGCCGGTGATACCGGTCGATCGCCGGGCATCTGCACGGCGACGGCGGTCACGGTGTCGCCATCCGGCTCGATCACCGGTGCG
>NZ_CAXFCL010000288.1:0-5413 GCF_964000955.1 uncultured Abyssibacter sp. | reverse complement strand
TGCTGCGGGAGTTGCACAAGCGGGCCGGCAGCGATCTGGACACCGAGGATGTCCACATGGCGCTGGCGACCGTGCGCGCCGAATTCGATGAACGGGCGCCGGAGCAGCCGGTCGGCGGTGGTTCCGATGGACAACCCGTGCGCGCGCGTCGCATCAGCATTCGTGGACGGACGCCCAACCAGCGTCGCTACATCGAGAACATTCGAAATCATGACCTGAACTTCGGGATCGGCCCGGCTGGTACCGGCAAGACCTACCTGGCCGTCGCCACCGCCGTCGAGGCCCTGGAGACGGAGCGCGTGCGCCGTCTGGTGCTGGTGCGCCCGGCGGTCGAGGCCGGGGAGCGCCTGGGCTTCTTGCCCGGCGATCTCGCGCAGAAGATCGACCCCTATCTGCGGCCGCTGTACGACGCGCTCTACGAGATGCTGGGCCACGACCGTGTGGCGCGACTGTCCGAGCGCGGGGTGATCGAGATGGCGCCGCTGGCCTACATGCGCGGCCGCACGCTCAACGAGTCCTTCATCATTCTCGACGAGGCGCAGAACACCACCGTCGAGCAGATGAAGATGTTCCTGACCCGCATCGGCTTCGGGTCCAAGGCTGTCGTCACCGGCGATACCTCGCAGGTGGACCTGCCCCGGGGCCAGCGTTCCGGACTGCGCCATGCGGTGGAGTTGCTGCAAGGTGTCGATGGCATCAGTTTTGCGCGCTTCCAGGCCAGGGATGTGGTGCGACATCCGCTGGTGCAGCGGATTGTCGATGCCTACGATCGGGAGGACGCGTGAGCCTCGATGAGATCGACTGGACCGTGCAGCGGGTGGTGGATGTCGAATCGCCATCCGATGCCGATTTCGCTCGCTGGATCGCGGCGGTGGACGCGCGCGTCCCGCTGGCCGGCGAACTGACCCTGCGCATCGTCGACCGCGACGAAAGCCATACACTCAACGAGCAGTGGCGCGGCAAGGCCAAACCCACCAACGTGCTGTCCTTCGGTTACGGCGACGTGCCGGAATTGCTGGGTGATCTGGTGTTCTGCGCGCCGGTCGTGGCCGAGGAAGCGCGTGCCCAGGGCAAGGCGTTCGTCGACCACTGGGCCCACCTGACCATTCACGGACTGCTGCATCTCTCCGGTCATGACCACGAGTTGTCATCCGAGGCGGAGATCATGGAGTCCGAGGAAATCGCCATCCTGGCGACGCTCGGCATATCCAATCCCTACGAGACACAACACGCCGCATGAACGATTCGGAACCTCCCAGTTCGATCGAGCAGGACTCTTCTGACAACTGGCTGCGCCGCCTGGGTCGCAGCCTGGGGGGCGCGCCGCGTTCCCGGGAAGACCTGCTCGCCACGCTACGCCAGGCCGAAGACGACGAGCTGATTGATCGCGACGCCCGCTGGATGATCGAGGGCGTGCTCGAAGTCGCCGAGACCCAGGTCCGCGACATCATGATTCCGCGCGGGCAGATGGTGGTCATCGAGGCCGATGCCAGCCTGGGCGAGGTCGTGAACATCGTCGTCGAGTCCGGACATTCGCGCTTCCCCGTCATCGGCGAGAGCCGTGATGAGGTGCTGGGCATTCTGCTCGCCAAGGACCTGCTGCGGCACATCAGTGCCGCCGGCCGCGATGCCGAGGCGGGCTTCGACGTGCGCAGCGGCATGCACACGGCCGCGTTCGTGCCCGAATCCAAGCGTCTGAACGTGCTGCTCAAGGAGTTCCGTTCCAGCCGCAATCACATGGCCGTGGTCGTGGACGAATACGGTGGTGTCGCCGGTCTGGTGACCATCGAGGACGTGCTGGAGCAGATCGTCGGCGAGATTGACGACGAGTACGACGAGGCCGAGGGCGCCTACATCCTGCGTCAGGACGAGCATCGCTATCTGGTCCGCGCGCTGACGCCCATCGAGGAATTCAACCGCTACTTCAGCTCCGAGTTCTCCGACGAGGAGTTCGACACGGTTGGCGGTCTGGTGACCCACGAGTTCGGGCGGATGCCGTCGCGGGGCGAGTCGGTGAGCATCGGACCGTTCGGCTTCACCGTGCAGCGCGCCGACAGCCGCCGCGTCCAGACCCTGCAGGTGTCGTTGGTGGATACCAACGAGGCCGAGCACTGAGTCTCCGAAGGGGAGCGATTCGCTGATGTGGGTTCGCATGCTGGGCTGCGCCGTGGCGGGCGGCGCGGCCACGCTGGGTTTCGCCCCGTTCAGCTGGTGGCCGCTGACGGCGCTGGCGATGCTGGCGCTGGTCATCGCGCTGTGGAACCAGTCGACTGGCCGCACCTGGCTGCTGGGGTTCGTGTTCGGGTTCACCCATTTCACCAGTGGCATCTATTGGGTCTACTACTCGACGGTCTACTACGGCAACGCGGCGCCGTGGCTGGGCGTGGTCCTGGTCTGCGTGCTGGCCTCCGTGCTCGCGCTGTTCCCGGCGACCCTGCTCGCGTTTGCCCGCCGGTTGTCGCCCTGGACATCGCCGCTGGGCCCCTTCGTGCTCGGGATCGCCTGGACCGCGTCAGAGCTGCTTCGAGGTACGGTGCTGGAAGGCTTTCCGTGGTTGTCGACCGGCTATGCGTTCATCGACACCAACATGCGGGACTGGGGCGCGGTGCTGGGCGTGCATGGCATCAGCGGGCTGTTGTGGACGGCGGCCGGCTGCGGTGTTGCTCTGGTACTGCAGCGGCACTGGCTGAGCCATGGTGTGCCGCTGCTGCTGATTCTCGTGTCGCCGCTGCTGTTGCCGGCGCCGTCGTCCTGGACCATGGCCGACGGCCCGCCGCTGGATGTTGCGCTGATCCAGGGCAACGTGGCGCAGGCGGACAAGTGGCGGGATTCGGAAGGCCCACGGATCGCCGGGCTCTACGAGCGGCTGACCGATGAGGCGCTTGGCGCTGATCTGGTCGTGTGGCCAGAGGCGGCGGTGCCCTACACCTATCCGCAGATCCGGCATGGTTATCTGGCGCGCATCGGGCGGCGCGCCGCCCAGGCTGGCACCGCGGTCGTGCTCGGCACGCTGATCCCGAATGACGAGCGCACGCAGATGCTCAACAGCGTCGTCGGGATTGGCGCGACCGAGGGCACCTATCTCAAGCGTCATCTCGTGCCCTTTGGCGAGGTGTTTCCGCTGCCCGATTTCATGCGCCCGCTGCTGGATGTGGTGGATCTGCGTTTCGCGAACCTCGACACCGGCGACGCGGGCCAGCCGCTGTTTCCGATCGCGCATACGTCGGCGTCGATCTCGATCTGTTTCGAGGACGTGTTCGGCGACGAGATCGCCCGCGAGGGCCGAGGTTCGGGCCTGCTGGTCAACGTGACCAACGACGCCTGGTTCCATGATGCGACCGCCGCGCCGCAGCACCTGCAAATCGCACGCATGCGTTCGGTGGAAACAGCGCGCCCACTGCTGAAGGCCGCCCAGACCGGCATCACCGCGGTCATCGGCCCGGATGGCGAGATTCAGCAGCAGGTGCCGCAGTTCGAGGTTGCGACGCTGCGGGCAAAGGTGCAGCCGGTGACTGGCGAGACGCCCTACATGCGCTGGGACGACCGTCCGCTGTGGTGGGGCTCGGCGCTGGCTGCTCTGGCGCTGCTGGCCGCGAGCCTGGTTCGCCGGCGTCGGGCGGCGTGATCGTGGCCTACCAGCGCGCGAACTGATCCTCGCAGAAGCCGGGTACGTCGCGAATCTCCATCGCCGGCCGGCCCTCGGGCCGTATGGTTCCCGAGAAGTTGCCGAAGTCCTGGCGAAAGTCGCTGGCGATCAGTCCGGCGTTCAGGCGTTCGGTGTGGCGGCCGCAGGGCTGGAAGCGCAGGTCCAGGGTTTCGCAGGCGCTGCGTACGGTCCACGGCGCGGTCAGGTCGTGACGGGAGAAGTTGAAATGCGTTGGGCCGATGGCGATGCGCTCGCCGTCGATCCACAGGCAGTTCTCGGAGAAGCCGGTTTCGTTGACGCCGCAGGAGACGTTGAGGCCCACGCGTTGCGTGCCGATTTGCGCGGTGAAGCAGGCCCAGTTCCAGAACGTCTCCCGGCGCATGAACCCGGCGGAATAGTCGTGGTGGGCGAAGGCGCCGATTTCGCTCAGGTCCAGTTGCACGCCGGCGCCCTTCACATGGCCGAACACGCGGGTGCCGGCGATCTTGCGGGCATAGACCCAGCCGTTGCGCGCGGTTTGCGTGCAAAGCGACATCGGCTGGCAGTGTTCCGGCCCTTCGGAGAAGGTGGCGTCGATCTCGATGCCGCTGCGCGTTTCGACCTGTAGCGCGCGGCCGGCTCGCGAGTAGCGCATGTGCACACTGGCGGGTCGCGTCGACAAATGGCTCTGGCCGTCAATGGGGCGATCAGTCAGCGTCAGCCCACAACCGAACGGTCGTCGCACGCTCACGGCATCCATGACCCCGGTGGATGGCACGAACACGTACATGAAGGCAGCCCCGACCCAGCCGATGTTGGCCAGCGCGCAGCCGGCGAACAGGTCCGGGGCGACGATGCCGTAGTACTCGAACTGCTTGAACGCCATGCGCCTGCGCCAGCGGCCGTGGCGCCGGCCCAGCGGGCTGCGAAAATCCGCCGCCCGCCAGCTCACCTGCTCGGGGGTGGTGTCGAAGATGCCGAGTTGCGCCTGTCCGTTGGCGTTCAGCAGCGATCGCATGGGCGGGGATTGCGTCATTCGGTATCCTTGCGCGCCTTTCCTTGTCCCGGCGCTCGCCGCGCGTTGTAACACATGAGCCAGTCGTACGATCCCGCCGCGATCGAATCCGAAGCCCAGACCCACTGGCGCGAGGCCGCGACGTTCTCGGTGAACGAGGACGATACGCGCGAGAAATTCTATTGCCTGACGATGTTTCCGTACCCGAGCGGGCATCTGCACATGGGGCATGTGCGCAACTACACGCTGGGCGACGTGATCAGCCGTTTCAAGCGCAAGCGTGGATTCAACGTGTTGCAGCCGATGGGCTGGGATGCGTTCGGCCTGCCGGCCGAGAACGCGGCGATCCAGAACAAGGTGCCGCCAGCGGACTGGACCTACGCCAACATCGATCACATGCGCGGCCAGTTGCAGCGCCTGGGTCTGGGCTATGACTGGTCGCGCGAGCTGGCGACCTGCAAGCCGGACTACTACCACTGGGAGCAGTGGCTGTTTACGCGGATGATCGAGCGCGGACTGGCCTACCGCAAGACCGCGGTCGTGAACTGGGATCCGATCGATCAGACCGTGCTGGCCAACGAACAGGTCGTCGACGGTCGCGGCTGGCGCTCCGGGGCACCGGTCGAGCGACGCGAAATCGAGCAGTGGTTCATCCGCATCACCGACTACGCCGATGAACTGCTGGAGGGTCTGGACCGGCTGCCGGGCTGGCCGGATGCGGTCAAGACCATGCAGCGCAACTGGATCGGGCGCAGCGTCGGTGTCGAGGTGGA
>NZ_CAXFCL010000287.1:0-37088 GCF_964000955.1 uncultured Abyssibacter sp. | reverse complement strand
GGACACCTCGGACCGGATGCTCTCGTACCTGCCGCTGGCGCCCGACATCGACTGCCCGTCCTGGGACGGGATCATCGCGACCACCGAACCCCTGCAGGGCGAACCCGACCGGTCGCTGGATGATCTGGCGACCATCGTCTACACCTCGGGCAGCACCGGCCAGCCCAAGGGCGTGATGCAGACCTTTGGTTCGTTCAAGGTCTGCGGCACGCTGCTCCAGGAACTGTTCCCGCTGGACACCTCGGACCGGATGCTCTCGTACCTGCCGCTGGCCCACGTGGCCGAGCGCCTGGTGGTGGAGAACAACTCGACGTACCACGGCTTCCATGTGTTCTTCGCCGAGTCGCTGGACACCTTCCTGGCCGATTTGCAGCGCGCGCAGCCGACGATGTTCTTCTCGGTACCGCGTCTGTGGACCAAGTTCCATCTGGCGGTCTGCGACAACCTGCCGCTGAAGAAACAGAAGCTGCTGTTCCGCTTGCCGATCCTGGGCAAGAAGATCAAGCGAGCGATCCTGACCAAGCTCGGCCTGCAGCACGTGCGTGTCGCCTTCACCGGCGCCGCCCCGCTGCCCCCGTCGATTCTGGCCTGGTACCGCTCGCTGGGACTGGACCTGCTGGAAGCCTATGGCATGAGCGAGAACTTCGCGTACTCGCACTTCACCCGTCCCAACGACGCCAAGGACGGCCACATCGGCCCGCCGAATCCCGGCGTGGAATGCCGAATCGATCCCGCCACCGGGGAAATCCAGGTCAAGAGCCCGGCGCAGATGCTGGGTTACTTCAAGGCACCGGACAAGACAGCCGAGTGCTACACCGACGACGGCTACTTCAAGACCGGCGACATGGGTGAGGAGGATGAGGCCGGACGTCTGCGCGTCACCGGCCGCGTCAAGGAGCTGTTCAAGACCAGCAAGGGCAAGTACGTCGCCCCGGTGCCGATCGAGAACAAGCTGGGCAACCATCCGCGCGTCGAGGTCGTCTGCGTGGCCGGCGCCAACCGACCGGCTCCGTACGCGATGGTGCTGCTCGCCGAGGACACGCGCCAGCACCTCGACGAAGGCCAGGTCGACCGCGACACCATCAGCGAGGAACTGGGTTCGCTGCTGGAACTGGTGAATCCGCAGCTCGACGCGCATGAGCGCGTGCAATTCCTGGCCATCGTCAACGATGTCTGGGATATCGAGAACGGGTTCCTGACGCCGACGATGAAGATTCGACGCAACATCATCGAAAAGCACTATGCCGATCACGAGGACGGCTGGTACGCCGCCCGGTCGGCGGTGCTGTGGCAATCCGCCTGAATCACGGCAGGACCCGCACCGGCTGACTGCCCGCGTCGACACATCGGCGCGGGCACCCCGCCACCGACGACACCAACCATCATGGCATCAGCCCGCGGATTCCGGCGCCCGAACCGGTGGCGACCCGGTCCGCCCTCGTTCGGGCCAACGCCTCAGTAGGAGATCGTAAATGGACTTGCGCCCCTCGGATCAGGCCATGGAGCTGCTCACGCGCCTGAAGGCGTTCATGGATGAACACATCTACCCGAACGAATCGGTCCACGCCGAGCAGTTGCACAACGCCGCCGATCGCTACGCGCCGCTGCCGCTGATCGACGAACTGAAGGACAAGGCCAGGGCCGCGGGTCTCTGGAACCTGTTCGTTCCCGAGGAGTACGGACGGTACAGCCCCCATGGCGGCCTGAGCTTTCTCGACTATGCGCCGCTCTGCGAGGAGATGGGCCGGGTACTGTGGTCGCCGGAAGTGTTCAACTGCAATGCGCCGGACACAGGCAACATGGAAGTGCTGATGAAGTACGCCACCGACGCCCAGCGCGATCAGTGGCTGACACCCCTGCTCGACGGCTCCATCCGCTCGTCCTATGCGATGACCGAGCCGCAGGTGGCGTCCAGCGACGCCACCAACATCGAGCTGCGGATCGAACAGCAAGGCGATGAATGGGTGCTCAACGGCCGCAAGTGGTTCATCACCGGCGCGATGAATGCGCGGACGAAGATCCTGATCGTCATGGGCAAGTCCGCGCCCGATCATCCCAGTCGCCACAAGCAGCAGACCCAGGTGCTGGTCCCCAAGGACACCCCCGGCCTGCGCGTGGTGCGACCGCTGACCACGCTGGGCTACGACGACGCGCCGATCGGCCACGCCGAACTGGTGTTCGACGATGTGCGCGTGCCGGTGGACAACGTCCTGCTGGGCGAAGGCCGCGGTTTCGAGATCGCCCAGGGCCGCCTGGCACCGGGTCGCATGCACCACTGCATGCGCCTGATCGGTACCGCCCAGCGCAGCCTGGAACTGGCCTGTCAGCGCGTCACCCGGCGCAGCACCTTCGGCCGGCCGCTCGCCAAGCACCAGTCGGTCCGCGAGGACATCGCCCGGTCATTCTCCGAGATCGAGATGGCGCGCCTGCTGGTGCACAAGACCTGCCGACTCATTGATGAGCAGGGCCCGCTGAACACCACCGACATGATCGCGGCGACCAAGACCACGGTTCCGCTGCTGGTCCAGACCGTGATCGACCGCTGCATGCAGATGCATGGCGCCGGCGGCCTGACCGAGGACTACATGATGGCCGAGGGCTTCAATTACGCGCGCTGGTGCCGTCAGGCCGATGGGCCCGATCAGGTGCACCAGATGGCACTGGGCAAGCAGGTGATCCAGCGCTTCGGCGGCGACTCGACGTGACCGGATTCGACCTGGACCAGGAGCGCCTGGGCGCCTACCTGACCGCCCACATCGACGGGTTCGAAGGCCCGATCTCGGCGGAGAAGTTCAGCGGCGGCCAGTCCAACCCCACCTACCGCATTCGCGCGCGCAGCGGCGACTACGTGCTGCGTCGAAAGCCGCCGGGCAAGCTGCTGAAATCCGCTCATGCGGTCGACCGCGAATACCGGGTGATGTCCGCGCTGGCGAACACCGCCGTCCCGGTACCGACCATGCACCTGCTGTGCGAAGACGAGGATGTCATCGGGTCGGTGTTCTACATCATGGACTTTCTGCCGGGCCGGATCTTCTGGGATTCCGCCCTCCCCGATCAGCGCCCCCACGAGCGCGCGACGATCTACGATGCGATGAATCAGGTGCTCGCCGATCTGCACGCGGTCGACCCCGAGGCGGTGGGCCTGGGCGACTACGGCCGCCCCGGCAACTACTTCGAGCGGCAACTGGCGCGCTGGACCAAGCAGTACCACGCGTCGAAGACCGAAGCGTTCGCGCCAATGGACAGGCTGATCAACTGGCTGGAGGCACAGCTGCCGCCGGACGACGGTCAGGTATCTCTGGTGCACGGCGACTACCGGCTGGACAACATGATGTTCGCCAGCGACGCCCCGCAAGTCATCGGCCTGCTGGACTGGGAGCTGTCGACGCTGGGACACCCCTACGCCGATCTGGCCTATCAGTGCATGCAGCTGCGCATCCCCGGTGACGCGGCCATCCCCGGTCTCGGCGACAAGAACCGCCAGGCGCTGGGCATTCCCTCCGAGAACGAATACGTCGCCAGCTACTGCCGGCGACGCGGCATCGACTCGATCGACCACTGGACGTTCTACCTGGCGTTCTCCTTCTTCCGCTTCAGCGCGATCCTGTTCGGCGTCTACCGCCGCGCGCTGGACGGCAATGCCTCCAGCCGCAAGGCGATGGACTACGGCGCGCTGGCCGGCCCGCTGGCTCAGATGGGCGTCGAACTCACCGAACGCGGCGCCTGATCCCGGCCCGCGGCAACGCTTGAAGCACAACGAGGACCGTGATGACCGACGCGATTGCACACTCCCTGCGACTGGACGGCCGAACCGCCCTGGTGACCGGCGCATCCAGCGGCTTCGGCGCCCACTTTTCGCGGGTGCTGGCATCCGCCGGCGCCCGGGTGGTCGCCGCCGCCCGACGCGTGGACCGGCTCGAGGCGCTGGTCGAGTCGATCACCGAGGCCGGAGGTCAGGCCATGGCGGTGCCCATGGACGTCAATGATCCCGAATCCGTGACGGGGGCATTCGACGCCATCGAATCGGCCTGGGGGCCGGTCGACCTGCTGGTCAACAACGCCGGTGTCGCCACGCCGAGCAAGTTCGTCGATTCCACCGAGGACCAATGGACCTTTGTCGTCGACACCGACCTGCGCGCGGTCTGGCGCGTGTCCCGCGAGGCCTCCAGCCGACTCGTGAAGGCGGGACGACCAGGCAGCATCGTCAACATCGCGTCGATCCTCGGACTCCAGCAGGGCCGCAATCACACGCTGTACGCAACGGCGAAGGCCGGCGTGGTCCAGCTGACGAAAAATTCGGCCATGGAGCTGTGGCGCGACGGCATCCGGGTCAACGCGCTCTGCCCGGGCTACTTCGAAACCGAACTCAACAGCGATTTCTTCCAGTCCGAACGCGGCCAGGCCTACATCGAGAGCACGCCGCCAAGACGGCTCGGCCGGTATCCGGAACTGGACGTCCCGCTGCTGATGCTCGCCAGCGACGCCGGCTCCTTCATCACCGGCGTTGCATTGCCGGTGGACGGCGGCCATCTGCTGCGCTCGCTTTGACGATCGACACCATGGATCAACTGGCAGGCAAGGTCGCGGTCATCACCGGTGGTGGCAGCGGGCTCGGGCGTGAACTGGCCGTGCAGTGCGCCGCCGCCGGCATGCGTCTGGTGCTGGCCGATGTCGACGAGACCGGGCTGGCCGAAACCATGGCGCTGTTGCCGGCCGGGGCCGAGGTCGTCACCCGGCGGGTGGATGTCTCCGACGCCGCGGCCGTGGAGGCGCTATCTGATCTGACCTACAAAAGCTTCGGCGCGACCCATCTGCTGTTCAACAACGCCGGCGTGTTCGTTTCGGGCCCGACCTGGACGACAACGGCCGAGGACTGGAACTGGGTCCTGGGCGTGAACCTGATGGGCGTAGTCCATGGCGTGCGAAGCTTCGTGCCGCGCATGCTGGAGGGCGGCGAAGCCGGCCGCATCATCAACACCGCATCGCTGGCCGGCCTGACCTCGGTGCCGGGCTCCAGCGTCTACTGCGCCAGCAAGCATGCCGTGGTGACGCTGTCGGAATGCCTGCATCACGAACTGACCGCGGCCCGGGCGAACATCGGCGTCTCGGTGCTCTGCCCGGCCTTCTTCAAGACCGGCATCGCCGAATCCGACCGCAACCGCCCGCAGGCGCTGGCGAGCACGAATCCGGACGGAGAGGAATACGCGCGGCGGCTCAAGGCGGCGATCGAGGCTGGCCGCCTCTCCGCCACACGGATCGCCGAGATCACCATGGAGGCGATCTCGGTCGACCGCTTCTACATCATTCCGCACCGCGGGGCGCTGGCGCAGACCGAACAGCGCATGCGCGACATCATCGAGCAGCGGCCGCCGACGAATCCCTACGCGGGTCGCGACTAGCGTCCGGTGAACTTCGGCGCCCGCTTCTGCACGAAGGCCATCGCGCCTTCCATGAAATCCTGGGTCTGACCGCATTCGCGCTGCAGGTCCCGCTCCATCTCGAGCTGCTGGTCCATGGTGCCGGTCTCTCCGGCATGGATCGCCCGCTTGATGTGCGCCAGTGCCTTCAGCGGCCCCAGTGACAGGCGGGTGACCAGCGCCATGGCCGACTCCATGAAGTTCTCGTCGTCCATGACATCCCAGATCAGACCCCAGGCCTGTGCCTGCTCTGCACTGATCTTCTCGCCCAGCATGGCCATGCCCATCGCCCGCTGCGGACCGACGGCCTGGCTCAGCGTGTAGGTGCAGCCGGCGTCCGGCATCAGGCCGATGTTGACGAAGGCCTGGAGAAAATAGGCGGAGCGCGCGGCCACGGTCAGATCGGCGGCCAGCGCGACGCCCGCCCCGGCCCCGGCAGCCAGACCGTTCACCGCCGCAACCACCGGTTTCGGCGTGGCGCGCATGCTGCGGATCAACGGGTTGTACGACTCTTCCAGCGGCGCGCCGAGATCAAGCCTGCCCGACTCGTCCTTGGGCAGCTCGGCGGGGTTGCCGCCCACATCGGCGCCGGCGGAGAACGCGCGCCCTTCGCCGGTCAGCAGAATGGCGGTCACCTCGTCGTCACCGGCCGCGGCGTCAAACGCCTGGTTGAGCTCACGCGTCATCGTGACCGACATCGCGTTGAGCATCTTCGGCCGGTTCATCGCGATGATTGCGACACGCCCCTCCCGGCGCACGAGCAGAGTTTCATAGTCCATTGAGGAAGATCCCAGATCAGAAAACAGTTGGTTGCGAGGCCGCGACGCCGAGGCGTCCGGCGGGCCGATCGCGGGTTCAGACGGACGTGTCTTCGCGGTGAATCCGGTTACGAAGCATGAATCCGAGTATCCAGGCCGCCACCTTGCCATAAGGCGGCCGCAGATACGCACTGGCCTTGGTCAGCGGGCTCATGTAGAGCACCGGCTTGAGGTGCGACAGCCGGTCGAATCCGGCCTGCCCCCGGTAGCAGCCAATCCCGCTGCTGCCGACACCACCAAACGGTAGATTGTGCTGAATGGCGTGATAGCCACAGCCATTGACGCTCACGCCGCCGGATATCGTGCGCTCCAGCACCCGTCGCACCAGGGACTTGTTACCGCTCAGCACGTAGAGCGCCAGCGGACGTTCTCCGGCGTTGACGTGGGCGATGGCATCCTCGATGTCGCGATAGGTCACCACCGGCAACACCGGACCGAACACCTCTTCCTCGCTGAGTTTTGCGCCACGCGGGCAATCCCATACCAGCGTCGGGGGAAACACCTTGTTCTCGGCGGAACAGACCTCGCCGGCCGGATTGATCGCCTCCACCGACGCGCCCTGTGACTCCGCCTCCCGGGTCCATTCGTCCAGGCGCATCCAGTCGTTGCCGGACAGCAGTCGGCCGTAATCCTTGTTGTCGACCAGGGTCGGGTAGCTCGCCCGGATGGCAGCGCGGGCATGCGCCAGGAAGGCGTCGCGGTGGCGCTCCGGGACCAGCACGTAGTCCCCCGCCACGCAGGTCTGGCCGGCGTTGAGCAGCTTGGATTGCACGACCGTCTCGGCGGCCGTCTGAAGGTCGAAATCCTCACCGACGATCACCGGCGACTTGCCACCCAGTTCCAGCGTCACCGGCACGAGATTGGCGGCCGCGGCCTGCATGACCATCCGCCCCACCCGGGTCGATCCGGTGAACACCAGGTGATCGAACGGAAGCGCCGAAAACGCCCGTGCGACGGCGACATCACCATCGACCACGGCCACGACGGACTCGTCGAACAGCCCGCCGATCAGCTTGCGCATCAGCGCCGTGGTCCGGGGCGTCAATTCCGACGGCTTCATCATCACGTGATTGCCGGCCGCCAGGGCATTGACCACGGGGGACAGCGTCGTCATCACCGGATAGTTGTAGGCGCCGATGACGCCCACCACACCCAGCGGTTGTGGCCGCAGTTCCGACCGGCTCGGCCGGAACTGCCAGTTGGTGGCCACGCGCCTCGGCCTGGCCCAGCGCTTGAGGTGTCGCCGCGCATGGCGCAGATCGTCGATGACGACGAACAGCTCCAGCAGCGATTCCTCGACCGCGCGCCCGCCGAAATCCTCGCGCATCGCACGCGCCAGCTCGGCGCGATTGTCGAGCACGCAATCCAGCAGCGACTGGATCGCCTGCTCGCGCTCGGCGACCGGCATCGCGGCCTCGCGTTGCCGGAACGCGAGGCGCTGTCGATCGAAGAGGCGGCTCAGCGGCTCGGGGGCCCGACTGATGTCCGTGACATTCGATGATTCACTCATGACGCCGCCTCCTTGACGATCCGCCGGCGAACTCAAGCCGCCTTCATGGCCTGATAGTAGCCCTCTTCCCGCTCGACCCGGGCCTGCAGTTCCTGCGGCGGCTCGAAGCGTGGCCCCCAGCGTTCGGCCAGGCGCTTGCAGGTCGCCACGAACTCGCGAACACCCACCGTATCGATGAAGGACAACGTGCCACCGGTCCAGGCCGGGTAGCCGATGCCGAGAATCGAGCCGATATCGGCGTCGATCGGGCTGGTGATCACGCCCTCCTCGACACAGCGCGCCGTCTCGACCGCCATGCGGTAGAGGAACCGCAGCTTCAATTCCTCCACGTCGGGCTGTTCGGCCGCGGGCGGGAACGCCTCGCGCAAGCCCGGCCACAGACGCTTCTGACCGTTCTCCGGATAGTCGTAGAACCCGCCGCCCTGCCGACGTCCGGGGCGCTTGAGCTCGTCCACCATCTTGTCGACCACCGGTCGTGCCAGCGTGCCACGGTACTTGTCGTCCAGACCGTCAACGTCCTGCTGCTTGTAGATGCTCTGCTGCAGCGACAGCGTCACCTCGTCGGAGACCGCCAGCGGGCCGACCGGGAAGCCGGCCATCTTGGCGGCATTCTCGATCAGCGCCGGCTCGATGCCGTCCATGAGCATCCGCTGGCCTTCCTGGGTGAAGCTGCCGAACACGCGGCTGGTGTAGAAACCCGGGAAGTCGTGCACGACGATCGGCGTCTTGCGAATCTGGCCGATGTAGTCGAGCGTACGCGCCAGCGTGGCATCGTCGGTCTGCTCGCCGAGAATCACCTCGACCAGCGGCATCTTCTCCACCGGCGAGAAGAAATGAATACCGATGAACTGCTTCGGCCGCTTGGACGCGGTCGCCAATCCGGTGATCGGCAAGGTCGAGGTGTTCGACCCGAACGTCGCGGACTCCGGAATCACCGCCTCGGCCTTGGCGGTCACGTCGGCCTTGATGCCGCGATCCTCGAACACCGCCTCGATGACCAGATCGCAGCCCTCAAGCAACGCGTAATCGTCGGTCGCCGTGATTCTCTCCAGCAGCTCGACCACCTTGTCCCGAGTGGTCTTGCCCTTCGCCAGCGCCTTCTCCTGCAACTTGGCGATGCCCTGCTTGCCCTTCTCCGCCTGATCAAGGGTCGAATCCAGCAACACGACCTCCATGCCAGCCTTGGCGCTCACATGCGCGATACCGGCACCCATCATGCCGGCGCCCAGCACGCCCAGCTTCGCGACCCGGGATTTGGGGACATCCTTCGGTCGCCCGGCCAGCTTGTCAGCCGCGCCCTTGTTGATGAACAGCGTGCGGATCATGTTGCGGGCCACCGACCCGGCCAGCAGCTTGCCGAAGTACTTGACCTCGATCCCCAGCCCCTTGTCGATGGACACCTGCGTGCCCTCGTAGACACAGCTCATGATCGCGGGCGGCGCCGGGTAGTTGCCCTGCGTCATGCCGGATACCAGTGCGTTGCCCGCGGAAAAGGTCTCCAGAGCATGCGGCGCCAGCGGTCCGGCGCCACCGGGCACCTGAAAGCCCTTCCTGTCCCAGGGCTGTTCTGCCGTCGGCGCGTCCATCAGCCAGACCCGGGCCATGTCGACCAGGGATTCGGGCGCGCCGACGGCGTCGACGACGCCCACCGCCAACGCGGCGTCCGGCTTGATCTGCTTGCCCTGCAGCAGCAACGGCAAGGCCTTGGGAATGCCGATCAGGCGTGGCAGCCGCTGTGTACCGCCGGCGCCCGGCAGCAGGCCCACACTGACCTCCGGCAGGCCGACGATGGCCTTGGGGTGATTGGACAGCACGCGGTGGTGACAGGCCAGGCAAAGCTCCAGACCACCGCCCAGCGCCAGCCCGTTCATCGCCGCCACGAACGGCTTGCCGCAGGTCTCCAGGCGGCGGAACAGTCGCGACAGCTCGCCGGCGAACTCGGCGGCCTCGGCCTCGGTCATGCCCTTGTCGAAGGCGGTGACCAGATCCTTGAGGTCGGCACCGGCGATGAAGCTGCCGGGCTTGGCCGACGTGATGATCGCACCGCGAATGGTCTCGTCACCGGCCACGGCTTCCACAGCCTCGGTCAGGTCTGCCGTGAACTCCGGCGTGATCACGTTCATCGGACGACCCGGCACATCGATGGAGATCAGTGCAACACCATCTCCATCCACTTCAAACGTCATTGTTTTCATGTCTTTAACTCGTATTCTTTATCTGATCTGTTACACGCGTTCGATGATGGCGGCATTGCCCATGCCGGCACCCACGCAAAGCGTGCAAAGCGCGGTGCTGAGATCCCGACGCTCCAGTTCGTCCAGCGCCGTGCCGAGAATCATGGCGCCGGTGGCGCCGAGCGGATGACCCATCGCGATGGCGCCACCGTTGACGTTGACCTTGTCGTGCGAGACCTCCATTGCGTTCATGAAGCGCAGCACCACGGAGGCGAAGGCCTCGTTGACCTCGAACAGGTCGATGTCGCTGACATCCATCCCGGCCTGGGCCAGCGCCTTGTCCGACACCGCCGCCGGACCGGTGAGCATGATGCAGGGCTCCGACCCGATCGCCGCGCAGGCGCGAATCCGCGCCCTAGGCTTGAGCCCGGCCTTTTCGCCGAACGCCCTGGTGCCGACCAGGACGCCGCAGGCGCCGTCGACGATGCCGCTGGAGTTGCCGGCGGTGTGCACGTGTTCGATGGCCTCGACCTGCGGATAGCGCTGCATGGCGACCGCGTCGAATCCACCATGCTGGCCGATCATCGCGAACGAGGGCTTGAGTTGCCCCAGCGACTCCACCGTCGTGCCGGAACGGATGTGCTCGTCACGGTCCAGCACCGTCTGCCCGATGACATCCTTCACCGGCATGATCGACTTGGAGAACCGCCCCTCTTCCCAGGCCACCGTGGCCCGACGCTGGCTTTCCACGGCGAACGCATCGACGTCCTCGCGGCCATAACCATCCAGCGTCGCGATCAGGTCGGCGCCAATGCCCTGCGGCACGAAATGCACCTTGGGCGCGAAGGCGGGGTCGGTGGGCCAGGCGCCGCCGTCCGATCCCATCTTGACGCGGGACATGCTCTCCACGCCGCCGCCGATCGCGGCCTCCGACTGGCCGGACATCACCTTGGCCGTCGCCATCGCGAAGGCCTCCAGACCGGAACCGCAGAACCGGTTGACCTGGACGCCGGAGACCGTTTCGGCGTAGCCGGCGCACAAGGCCATCGAGCGCGGCAGCACGGCGCCCTGCTCGCCGACCGGCGACACGATCCCCATGATCACGTCGTCGACGAGACGGGTATCCAGCCGGGAACGCTCGCGCAGGGATTCCAGCACCTGCGTGCCCAGCTGCAGCGGCGTGATCTCGTTCAACGCGCCGTCCGCCCGCCCCTTGCCGCGGGGGGTGCGAACGTGATCGTAGATGAATGCTTCCATGTCTGGCCCTGTGTGGATTGGAATGATCGGGTCCGCGCTCGGGTGGTCTCACCCCGGGGCGTCCTCGCCCACTGCACCCGAGCGCCGGGTGGGTTCCCGATCTTGCAACAGCGCCGGCGGCACTGAATAGAATCCGATCGGCCAATTCGTTATTCGAATCGGCCACGCTGAATTACACTGGCCATCGCAGTCAGCGATGCGGGGCGAAAGCGGCAAATGGATCCAGGCACGGAAGCAGCCACGGCGTCGCCGGGAGACGAGTTGCTCCGTCCGGCGGCCAGCGCGCAGATCATGTTCCGCTTCGCGCGGGAACACGGGCTGACGGAGGCCGCCTGCCTGCGGGGAACGGACCTGCAGCCGGATCTGTTGTTCGATCCGGACACCGAGATCAGCACGACGCAGGAACTGGCGATCATCCGCAACCTGGTTCACGGCCTGCGCGATCAACCGTTCTGCGGACTGGACGTGGGCCTGCGCTACCGGCTCTCCACCTACGGCATCTGGGGCTATGCGCTGCTGAGCAGTTCGACGTTCCGCAGCGCCGCGCGCCTGGCCGTGCGCTACCTCGACCTGAGCTATGCCCTCGCTCGCTACCGACTGGAAAGCAGCGGCGGCAACCTGCGCATCGTGCTCGACGACAGCACCATCCCCGAGGATTTGCGCCAGTTTCTCGTCGAACGCGATTTCGCCGCCTGGGCGGCGGCGGCCTGGGAACTGCGCCCGGGCGGATTCCACACGCTGGAGGCCCAGTTCCGCTTTCCCCAGCCGTCCTACGCCCGTCGCCTGGAAAAGCTCTGCGGGGTGAAGCCCGTCTACGGTGCCCGCCGCAATGCGATCCTGCTGGCCGCCCGGGACCTGGACGCCCCGCTGCCACAGGCGGACCCGCAGATGGCGCGCATGTGCGAGGAGCAATGCCGACAACTGCTGGCCCGCCGCCGCATGCGGTCCGGCTACGCTGGACGGGTTCGAAACCGACTGCTGCGCTCACCGGCCACGATGCCGTCCATCGAGGAACTGGCGGAGGAAATGCACATGGGGTCGCGCACCCTGCGCCGCCATCTGCGCAGCGAGGGTGTGAGCTACCGGGGCCTGGTCGACGAAGTGCGCCAGACGCTGGCCGAGGAACTGCTGAGCTCCACGCAGATGAAGCTGGCAGAGGTGGCCGAGCGCCTTGGTTACACCGAGCCGTCCGCCTTCGTCGCGGCGTTCCGCCGCTGGAAGCGGATGTCGCCGGGCGAGTTCCGCAAGAACCCCGACGCCCGCCCCCACTGAGGTCACCCCGGCAACCGCGTAGCGCGGGCCGGGACAACCACGGGTGCTACGGCATGAGCAACGCCTTGATGGCGATCCGCTCGTCCATCGCCCGGTAGCCCTCCGCGACCTGATCGAGCGGCAACGTCAGATCAAACACCTTGCCCGGGTTGATCGCACCGTCCAGGACGAGATCGATCAGTTCCGGCAGGTACTGGCGCACGGGCGCCGGCCCACCGTGCAGATGCACGTGCTCGAAGAACAGCTGCTGGCCATCCAGCGTCACCCCATGCGGCACCCCGACATAACCGACATGCCCGCCGGGGCGCGCCGCGTGAATCGCCTGCATCATCGACTCCTGCGTGCCAACGCATTCCAGCACCGAATCGGCGCCAAGGCCTCCGGTCATGTCCATGATCCGGGCGACGCCCTCGTCGCCCCGTTCGGTGATGACGTCGGTGGCGCCGAATTCCCGGGCCAGCGCCTGGCGGGGCGCGTGCCGGCTCATGGCGATGATGCGCTCGGCGCCCATCTGCCTGGCGGACAGCACCCCGAGCAGCCCCACCGCGCCGTCGCCCACGACCACGGTCGTCGAGCCGGGCTGGACATTGGCGGCCCTGGCGGCGAACCAGCCGGTGCCCAGCACATCCGACACGGCCTGCAGGCTCGGGATGAAGGCGGCATCCGGAGTCTCGGCAACGGCGACCAGCGTGCCGTCCGCCAGCGGCACCCGCAGATACGGAGCCTGCGCGCCGCCCACGAACTCGGTTTGCTGGCACGAGGTCTGGTAGCCGTACTGGCAGACCGGACAGCTGTTGTCGGAGGCGAAGAACGAGCCGACGACGAACTGGCCAGGCCGTAGGGTCTTGACGTCACGCCCGACCTCCTCGACCACGCCACAGTACTCATGACCCATCGGGGTGGGTTCGTCCGTGGGTTGAAGCCCGCGATAGGGCCACAGGTCGGAACCGCAAACACTGGTCGCGGCCAGACGGATGATGGCATCGGTGGGTTTCATCAGCTCGGGATCGGGTCGATCCTCGAACCGGACGTCCCTCGGGCCATACATGACAGTCGCTTTCATCGGATTCTCCTGTGAAAGTGGGTTACGGGCGGTAGCCCGGTTTCTTGTAAAGCCGTCCACTGCCCCGCTCGATATCCGGCCGGTAGACCTGCTCGGTCCAGTCGCCAGGGTCGACTTCCTCCATGGCGACGGACACGGAGTCCGGTCCGCAGCCGAGCTCTTGCATCACATCCCGCGTGATGGCGTCGGCCAGGCGCTGCTTCTGGTCTTCCGATTTTCCGGGCCAGAGTTTGACGATGACGTGTGGCATGGTGGCTCCTTGGTGCTGCGGCGAGTTCGGGCGGCGATTCAGGCGGTCGACACGAGCGACGTGGCCACTCAGAACGTCGCCGCGTCGATCACGTAGCGATAGCGGGCCTGCTTGTTGACGACCTTGTCCCAGGCGTCGTTGATCTGCCCGGCCTTGATCAGCTGGATTTCCGGAAGCACGCCGTTGCTCGCGCAGTAGTCAACCACCTCCTGCGTTTCCTTCATCCCGCCGATCAGCGACACGTTGAAGTTCACCCGCGCGATCGACAGCGCGATGCTGTTAATCGTCAGTTCGAACCGCTCGGGCATGCCGACCTGGGTGAACGCCCCGTAAGGCCTGACGACCGAGGCGTAGGCAGCCACGTCGTACTGAACCGGGATGGTGGAAATCATGTAGTCCAGCGTTCCCGCATGGGCGGCCAGCGCCTTCGGATCGTCAACCACGGTGACGTGCTCGACCCCAAAACCACGGATGTCATCGACCTTCGAGGGCGAGGTCGTAAAGGCATGCACCTCCGCGCCGCGTGAAACCGCCAGCTTGATGGCCATGTGCCCGAGTCCACCAATGCCGGCGACACCGACCTTCGTGCCCTTGCCGACATCGGCCCGCATGAGCGGCGAATACGTCGTGATGCCGGCGCACAGCAGCGGAGCGGCCTCCTGAAGGCTGATCGTCTCCGGAATGTGCACGGCAAAGTGATCACGCACGACGATGTTGTTCGAATACCCGCCCTGCGAGATGCCGGTCGGCGACGACGCCATCGGATAGCCGTAGGTGAAGGTAGTCTCCGGGCAGTACTGCTCCTGGTCTATTTCGCAGTGCTCGCAATCGAGACAGCTGTCGACCATGCAGCCCACGCCAGCACGATCACCCACCTTGAATTTGGTGACGTTCTTGCCGACGGCGGTGACCACTCCGACGATTTCGTGGCCGGGAACCTGCGGGTATTGCTGCGGCCCCCAGTGCCCTCTCATCTGATGAATATCCGAATGGCAGATGCTTGCGTACTTGATGTCGATCAGGATGTCGTCATCCCCGACCGGGCGCCGCTCGAAGGTCCACGGCACCAGTTTTCCGGACGTGTCCACGGCCGCGTAGCCCCTGGACCGGATGGTCCCGGGCTGCCCGTTCGCGGCGAACAGCACGACCGGTCCGGATAGCAGCAAACCGCCACCGGCCAGCGCGGACGCACGCATGAAGTCTCTCTTTTCCCGGTCGATCTCCTGGGTCATGGCAATACCCTCCTTCTGGGTTCGTGATGGGCATTCGGGACGCGTCGGCCCGATCGAATGCGAATGTCGATTCGGATTACGGGTTGTCGTCACGCCCGCCGCCGGACGCATCCAGCGCCCGCTGCGCCCTGGTGGCGGGCCAGGCGCCCACCGAACGTCGGAGGACCACGACCAGGTCGGACAGCTGCTCGTCGCTCAGCCCGACATTGGTCGCGATGCGGACATGCGCCTGAAGCTGCGAGTCGACACCGGGCAGAGCAGCCAGCGCGGACAGCGTTGCAATCTCCCGGTCCTGGTAGTTCAGCACCCCGCGGGCGAACAAATCCCCGAACAGATGGCTTTGCAGGAGTTCATTCATCGCCGGCGCGAAATCGAACAGCGGTCCGCCAACAGGACCACCGGCCAGGCGGGTCTGGACGGTCTCTCCGAGATCGCGAGCGTTCGTCTCCGACGGCAGGGGTTGCGCGGCGATGCCCGGCTCGTCGCGGATACCGTCGGCGGCCCGCTCGTCCAGCACCGACATCAGCGCGGCAATGCCGTTGAGCGAACGGGGAAACCCGGCGTAGGCGTAGAGGTGAATCTGGACTTCCCTGACCTCGCTGACGCTCAGCCCCTTGTCGAGGCCGGCATGAATCGCGGCCTTCAACGATTCGATGTCACCGTTCGCCGTGTACGCCGCGATGGGAGTGATCGCCTGATGCCGCACGCTCAACGCGCCAACGGGAGCGTCGCCCCGGTCGCCGCGGGCCACCCCGCCGAGGTATTCGGCGTCCGACACCTTGTCTTTCCAGACCACGTTTTCGCCATCAAGGCTGCCGGTGACGACGAAGTGCGTCATCGCCGCGTCGGGCGTCGCGCCGTGCCAGTGATCGATGCCCGCCGGACACCACACAGCATCGCCCTTTCCAAACCGGATCACGCGTCCGTCACGGGTGCCGGTGAGGGCCACGCCCGACGTCACGATCATGTGCTGTCCCGCCGGATGCCGGTGCCATGCGGTCCGCGCACCCGGCTGAAAGGTGACGTAGGCGCCGGAGTAATCCGCGGTGTCGTTGCCGGGAAAGACGAGCCGGACATCAACGTCGCCGGAGAAATAGTCATCCGGCCCGGCGAACGATTGCTGCGAACCGGCCGGATACAGCGTCTGCCCGTCATGCGACGTCCCGTCGGCGTATGCGGACTTGGTCAGACACCCCGTCAGAGCGAGGAACAGGGCCTGCAGCAGTGGCTTTCGGTTCTTCACGTGGGTTCTCCTGTGGAGCGCGAATCTCTGTTCACACTGTAGGAGACGACGCCAAAACCCCGTTAGACGATTTCTGTTGATCTATTGCCCATTCCTCCAGAACCCCGTCCAATCGGGCAGCAGCCCGGGCTGTCACGACGCCTCGATCGCCAGGCTTCTCGAGCCTGCATATCTTCGCGTCACGCAACGAAACGGCTCACCCGATCCTCCGTCATTCTTGCCTGATACTTCGGCGATCGACGAACGGGGTTTGTCGCAGCGCACGCTGGCGACTAGGCTCGCCAAATGGTTGGCGGTATACCGCTGGACCAGCAGGGCCCGAATCGCGTGACGATGACGAGACACACCGGATGAACAGCGCGCACGAAGAGAACTTGAGTCTGGCCGCGGACATTGCCCGATGGACCGAGGGCAGGACCCGCCATGACACCCCGATTCAGGGGCTCGCCCTGCACCGCTGGGATCACCCGACCGATCCCACCAGCTACATGCTCGCGCCGAGCATCTGCCTGATTGGCCAGGGACGAAAACGCCTTTACCTGGGCGAGGAAACCTTCGTCTACGACACGCACAGTTTCCTGATCACCTCCGTGGACCTCCCGGTGGTCACGCAGATCATCGAGGCCAGCAGCGAACGTCCCTACCTCGGGCTGACGATGGAGCTCGACCTGAAAGTGCTTGCGCAGCTGATGCTGAGCCAGGACTTCGCACCACCACCCGCGTCCAGACGCGGACCGGGCATCGCGGTCAGCGCGGTCTCCGACCCGCTACTCGATGCGTTCAGGCGACTGATCGGCCTGCTCGAAAACCCCGACGACGTCCCGGCACTGGCACCGCTCATCCAGCAGGAGATCCTTTATCGACTGCTCGCCGGTGAGCAACGGGCGCTGCTGCAGCAGATCACCACCGCCGGCAACCACAGCTACCAGATCTCACGAGCCATCGACTGGCTGAAGAACAACTACAGCCGCCCCGTGAAAATGGATGAGCTGGCGAGCAAGGCGGGGCTCAGCCTCTCCGCGTTCCACCACCACTTTCGCGCGACGACCGCCATGAGCCCGCTTCAATACCAGAAGCGGATGCGTCTGAACGAAGCGCGCCGGCTGATGCTGACGGAACATCTCGACGCGTCCAGAGCGGCCTTCGAGGTCGGTTACGAGAGCCCCTCACAGTTCAGCCGCGAGTACAGCCGCCAGTTCGGGGCACCGCCCCGGCGCGACATCATGAGCCTGACGCAGGAGATGGCGGCCGGCTGACACACCGGGACGCCGGCGGGCGGCGCCGCCGGCGATTCATCCGACGATCATGCCGACCCCGAGTGTCGGCGGAACCGGGATCAGGGCTCAGAGCGTCTTGAGGTACTCGATGATGGCCCGCCGTTCCGCATCGGTCAGCACCGACGTGAATTCGTGCCCCGCGTTGCCCTGACTGTACAGATGCGTGTTCATGATCTTGCGGTTTTCCATGTCGCTTTGCGTCACGATGGGCGGATAGCTGATGTTCCAGGCACCGGTAATGCTGGCGTAGTAGCTGTTCAGAGCCTGCTGCGGATACGGTGTCTGTTCGATATTCCAGATGCTGCAGTTGAACTCCGGCTGCACCATCGGCGGATAGAACGTGCAGTTGATCCGATCGTAGTCCCAACCCAGCTTTTCCGTGTCATAGGCGCGCTGAAGATTCGTGTCGAAACCCATGACCACCGAATACGGTGAGCCCGCCGGCTTCGGGGCCGACTTGCGGCGCCAGATCGGATAGCGATCCTCCGGCTTCAGCACCTCCCAGATGTTGGGCACGGAACCGTTGTGGAAATACGGCGCCGATGCCCAGACGCCATACAGCGGCTGGGCCAGGTAGCCCAGCTCCCGATCGCCGCGCAGCCGCTCCTGGTTCTGCGGCCCGCAGTCCTCCTCGCTACCCTTGGTCGGCGGATAGCCGAAGAAGTTGTCCGCCCCAGCCTGCTGCATGCCCTCGGTGTTGGTCAGCACCCGTCGCTCGTCCGTACCGATGATCTCCAGCGGAACGATGTAGCCCGCCATGCCTTCCAGCAGCGGCGTCGCCAGGTAGTCCGGATCGTTCACATAGCGCGGCGCGTAGGCGCCGTGACAGCCTGCGCAGGAGCCATTGCCTTCCGGCGCGCGAACGGAGTTGTCGCGCTCGGGCGCCCACAGGTCCAGTTCGTGGAACAGCACCGCACCCTGTTCAGCCAGCGCGGTGTCGACCGGGAATGGATAGGCCGGAGCCTTCAGTGATTCCGCCCAGCGATTGATCTCCGGACCGTGCTCTCGCATCCAGTCCTGACCCGCCTCGCCCCAGGGGCCCGCCGTTCCGCCGAACAGGCCGAAGAACGGGGTATAGAACACCGAGTCCACCCGTGGGGAATCCATCGGGAACAAGCCGTCGACGAATTTCTGCGGGCGGTGCCCCATGTTCCACCAGTTCGGCGAATCCATGCTTCCGGTGGAACCGGAACCGGCAATGTGGAAAAAACCCTCCGGCGTCGGGTATCCCTCGTCCGGAAACAGGAAGGCGATATTGACCGCGCTGGCATTGTTGGTGCCGCGCGCCTGGGTCAGGTTCAGCGGCATGGCACCAGACGCCATGTAACCCAGCGGCGCCATGTCACGGAGGAACAGATTCAGGTCAGTGGCGCTGGAGCCGCCGAACTGGAATCCCAGGCCCGGGCCATCCGCCGGGGTACCCACCTCGCCGCTGTGACAACCGTGACAGGTGACCCCGATCCGGCCGCTCCAGGAACCATCCGGCTCGCGCAGCTGGGTGAACATCTCGGGCAGCTGACCGCTGCCGCCATCGGTGGCGTTGGGGTTTTCCCCGGGCAGCGGATAGGGATTGCGCCCCTGGGAGAACCCCGATCCGTAGCGCTGGGCCACCAGCTGGTCGAAATTCCCGGGACGGGCGAAGAAACCACCCCAGATCTGCCAGAGCTTGTTGTACTGCGTCGCGCTGAATGTCGAGACCCCGCCCGCGGCCTCGGCATCGTGGTAGTTATCGCCTGCGAACAGCGCCGCGACACCCTCGCCGCCGGTGTCCATCAGCCTCGCGCCAGCTTCGAACTGGTCTCGCAGTCCGCCGCAGGTCTCCGGATGGCCATGCTCCTGAACCAGCTCGGGATCGACATGGCACTCGGCCCAGCGGGTATTGAAGTGAACCGCCTTGCCATCACTGACGCCGGGCTGCACCAACGTGCGCGGGTCAACCGGGACCGGCGTGGCGTCGGGCTTGCCGACGCAGTAATCCCACTGCCAGGTGCCGCCCCGGCTGCTCCCCAGCAAGGCATCCGGATCGTCATCGAACACGAACCCCTGCGCGGGCGCCGCGGCAAGCAGCGCGAGCACCGCCGGAACCCACGCCCGCATTCGCGCGCCGCTCGCAACACCCCACCATGCACGTTGCATCGCTACCTCCCTGTAGCAATCATCGGTTGCATCGTCGGAGAACCCGACGATGTTTCATCTTGAAACAAGCCTCGTCATAAAAATGACGTTTGTCAACTTTATGCGAGAACTAGACGCCGATGCGCTCGACCAGTGCGATGGTCCTGCGTCGGACCCAGTCCGGCGTGTGCCGCAGACCGGTGACGGCCAGCCGATTGAACAACCCGGGAATCCGCACCGGATCGCCCTTCATGCAGGCCGCATAGCCGCTCTCCGCGACCTCGCGAGGCTCCAGATTCGGGATCACCGGCAAGCGCATCGGCGCCCGCCCGCCCTGGGCGATCATGTCGGTGTTGGTGAAGCCCGGACAAAGCGCCGTGACGGTCACGCCCTCGCCCTCCAGTTCCAGAGACAGCGATTCGCTGAACGACAGCAGGAACGCCTTGCTGGCGGCGTAGCAGGCCAGCGACGGGACCGGATTGAACGACGATGTGGACGCGACATTGAGAATGCGCCCCGCCCGGCGGTCGCGCATCCGGCCGGCGAGCGCGTGGGTTAGTCGGATCACCGACAGGACATTCAGATCGACCAGTTGGACATGCCGGTCCGCTGACACATCCAGAAAATGGCCTTCGTGCAGCACGCCCGCATTGTTGACCAGGACATCGACGTGAAACCCCCGGGCGTCCAGCTCGGCCAGCACGCGGTCGCAGTCGTCAGCCAGCGTGAGATCGGCCGCGATCCAGTCGCACTTCACGCCCGTCCGCCCGGCGATCTCCGCGGCCGCGGACTTCAGCTGGCCGGCCGAGCGGGCGACCAGCACCAGATCGTGCCCATGCTCGGCGAACACGTCGGCCAGCGCCCGGCCGATGCCCGCGGAGGCTCCGGTCACCAGGGTCACGTTTCGGGTCATGATGTGCGTCGTCTCCGAATCTTCAGGGCCTTTTCCAGCTCCACGAGCGCCTCACCCGTGTAGACGGCAATTCGCTGCATGTGCGGCAGGCTGTCGCGGCAACCGGTGAAACCGACGTTGAAGCGGTTGTTGTAGCTCAGCACCGAGATGTTCAGCGCCTCGCCATTGAACAGCAGCGAGATCGGGTAGATCTCCTCCAGCGTCGCGCCGTTGAGATAAAGCGCCTCGGCGGGCCCCGGCACGTTGGACAGGATCAGGTTGTGCATCGGCCGGGCGTAACCGCCGACTCCCAGCACGATCTGCATCATGTAAGGCGCCATGAACAGCATCGTGTACTGATTCATGGAATCACTGCTGAGCCCGGTGAGGCTGTCCTTGGCGGCACGCGCCGACTCGTGGCAGGCACGCAGCCGCTCCACCGGTTCGGCAAGATCGGTGTGCAGGCTCGAGAGGATGAAGGAAATCGCATTCCCGGCCCTGGTGTCTTCCGCATTGCGATAGGACACGGGCATGCCCGCCACCAGCGACTCGTCCGGCAGCTTGCCCAGCTCGCCCAGATAGCGGCGCAGCGCAGCCGAGCAAAGGGCCATGAACACATCGTTGATCGACACGTCGGCCCGCCGCGCGATCCGCTGAATCCGCTCCAGCGCGTAGTTCTGCGTGGCGAAGCGGCGTTTGCCGCCGATTCGCCGATTCAGCGGCGTGATCGGAGCGGCGAAGGGTCTGACGATCTCGTCCTCCGACGCCCGCCATTGCCCCGCCAGCGCCTTGCCGGCCGCCCAGGCGGCGGCGCCCTGCAGCTTCAGCGTATCCAGCAGCGCAGGTTGGGATCGTGGCCGAGCAGGAGCCGCGACACCGAGATCCGGCAGGTCGCGTTCCGCGAACGACCAGGGCGGGCCACCCAGCCCGGCCTCCGATCGATCGGACAGCATCCGCCGCAGAATCCGCGTGCCCGCCACACCATCAACCAGCGAATGGTGGGCCTTGAGATAAAGCGCGAACCGGTTGCGCTCCAGCCCCTCGATGACATGGAACTCCCACAGCGGCCGCGACCGGTCCAGCGGATAGGAATGCAGGCGTGACACCAGCGTGCCGAGCTCACGTTCGCCGCCCGGCCTAGGCAACGCCGAGTGACGCAGGTGATAGTCCAGATCAATCCGATCCGGCTCCAGCACCTCCCAGAACGGCAGCAGCTTGCCGATGCCGGAACGCTTCAGCACATAGTTGAACGGTAGCGAGAAGATTCGTGTGCTTCGAAAGCTGTCGACGAGATCCAGCAGATAGGATTCCGGTGCAGCGTCCGGAATCCGGAAGATGGACAGACAACCGATGTGAGTCGGCATGTCCGCCTTTTCCGCATAGAGCCATGCGGCGTCGGTGGGTGCAATCGGTATCGACATGGTTGTTGTTCTTGGGTCGAGTGGCGACTGTCGCCGACGGCTGAACCGCTCGCCGCGGACGCCCGGCCAGCACGCGCAGTCTGGATCAGGTCAGGCGGCGACCTGACGCCGTTCGTCCGCGACGGCGGGCGTCAGCCGGTACGCCGTCATCAACGGCTTCGCGGTCCGGTCGCGGTATTCGCGCATCAGCCCCGTCCAGTTGTTCGTGTTGACGCCGTCGGCCGTCACGTACCAGCTGCGGCAGCCCCCTTCGAAGCTGGTGGTGGCGCTGCGGTGACGCATTTCCTCGATCCAGGCCTGCTCCGCCTGCTCGCTGATTTCCGCTGCTCTCCAGCCACGCGCATTCTGATCCTGGAGCAACTGCACGATGTAGCGCTGCTGGCATTCCAGCATGTAGATGATCGACCCGGACCCCAGGTTGGTGTTGGGGCCGTAGAGCACATGGAAGTTCGGATAGCCGCTGACCTCCATGCCTAGATAGGCCGCGGCGCCCCGCCGCCAGTCCTCGTGCAGATCGCGACCGTCGCGGCCGACGACACGCATCGGCGTCAGGAACTGCGTGGCGGCGAATCCGGTGCCAAAGATGAGGGTGTCGACCTGCCGCTCCTGACCATCCTCGGTGCGAACACCATGGGCCGTGATCTCGGTGATGCCATCGGTCACCGGTTCGACGTTGGGACGCATCAGCGTCGGCAGCCAGTCGCGGGTCAGCAGAATGCGCTTGCAGCCGATCGGATAGTCAGGCGTCAATTTCTTCCGCATCGCCGGATCACGCACCTGGGTACGGAACTGCGCCTTCGACAACCAGGTCACCAGCCGTTCGATGAACCGATTCCCGGAGTAGGCGCGGGCAAGCGTCTCGGTGATCATCCTGATCCGGAAGCGGTCGATGTCATGCAGGATCGGAAATTTACGAAACAGCCATTGCTCGAACCCGGAGAACACGCGTTCGAACTTGGGAATCACCCACCCCGGCGAACGCTGAAACACGTACATCTGCGCCACCCGGTCGGCGATCGCGGGAACGAACTGGATCGCGCTGGCACCGGTGCCGATGACCGCGACCCGACGACCGCTCAGGTCGTGCTCATGGTCCCAGCGGGCGGAGTGAAAGCGGTGTCCCTCGAAGCGGCCCAGCCCCGGAATGTCCGGAGTCGCCGGACGGTGCAACTGACCAACCGCGCTGACCACGTGACCGGCGCGCAAGGTCGAGCCGTCCGCCAGCGTCAATATCCAGTGCCCGGAGGCCTCCTCGTACCGTGCCTCGGCGACTTCGGCGCCAAAGCGGATATGCGAACGCAGCCCGTACTTGTCCGCGCAATGCTTCATGTAGCCCAGAATTTCGGGCTGCGGGGCGTAGCGGCTGGACCAGGGGTAGTGATTCTCGAAGGAGAAGGAGTAGAGATGCGACGGAATGTCGCAGGCGGCGCCGGGATAGGTGTTCTCGCGCCAGGTGCCGCCGACCTCGTCGCCCTTCTCCAGCACCACGAAATCGTCAATACCCGCCTGCTTGAGGTAGTACGCCATCCCCAGGCCGCCAAACCCGGCGCCGATCACGGCGACGCGGCAGCTTGAAGTTCCTGTTCCCACCATCACGTCCTCGCCTTGGTCATCGCCCGGGCCGGCATCGACCCGCCCCGGGGCATCCGCGCACATGTAGGAGGAGGGTACGACGCGGTCGCGGAAACACCAACGCGCGAACGAGCAAGCCCGCACACCGCGACGCCGAGGTCATTGCGGCCAGCCATCGGGTGGGATGCCCGACGCTTGGTGGCGCTGCCTCCTCCGAATCCGGCCTCCCCCCACGGGAGAGCCAGCATCTGTGGCGATGACCTTATCAATATAATGACTTTTGTCAATTTAACAATCGTTCAGGAGCCTGCTGTCGCACCCAGCAGGATCAGGTCGGCTCCCTTCTCCGCAATCATCGTCGTGCCGGCGTTGGTGTTGGCGCCGACCAGGGTCGGCATCACCGACGCATCCACCACGCGCAGTGCCCGCACCCCGCGCACCTTCAGATCAGGGTCGACGACCGACCGGTCGTCTCCGCCCATGCGGCAGGTGCCCACGGGGTGGTAGGTCGTCTCCGCCGTGCGGCGCACGAAGTCCTCCAGGGCCTCGTCGCTTTCCACGTCGGGTCCCGGATGCAGCTCGACATCCCGATGGGCGTCGAACGCTGGCTGCGCCAGCAGCTCCCGCGTCTTGCGCACGCCACGTACCAGATCGCTCACGTCCTCCGGCTCGGCGAGATAGTTCGGGTCGATCTCCGGTGCATCCAGCGGGTTGCCGCTGGCCAGACGCACCCAGCCCCTGGACCTGGGCCGGAGCGCGTAGACGTAAACGATGTATCCGAACCGCTTGAGCAACACGGACATCTCCAGGCCATGTTTCAGGTTCGCCACGGCGGAGAAATGCCACTGCATGTCGGGGATGTCCTCTCCGGCACGGGAACGGATGAAGCCGCCCGCCTCCGGACCATTGCTGGTGTACGGCCCCGTGCGGCGGAACAGGTACTGGAACAAACCCTTGATCAGCGTCCACCAGCCGCGTCCACGCGCGGCGAATCCGACCCTGGACCGGGCGCGGGTCTCCACGATCACCTCAAGGTGGTCCTGCAGGTTGGCACCGACCTCCGGGGCGTCGACCACCACAGGAACCCCGTGACGCGTCAGCTCCTCTCTGGGCCCGATGCCGGACAGCATCAGCAGCTGCGGGGACTGGAACGCACCGGCGCTGAGAATCACCTCCCGCGCGGCGTTCAACGTGATCCGTTGCCTGCCGTCATCGCATTCCACCCCCGTCGCGAGATCGCCGTCCAGCAGCACCCGCGTGCATTGCAGGCCCGTGCGGATCTCCAGGTTGGGCCGGGCCAGGACCTCCGGCGTCAGATAACCACGTGCATTGCTGCAGCGCTGCCCATCGATCTGGAACACCTTGAACTGCCCCACCCCTTCCTGGTCGGCGCCGTTGAAATCGTCATTGCGTGCATAGCCGGCCTGGACGCCGGCCTCGACGAAGGCTTCGGACAAGGGGTTCGTGTAACGGCGCTCGCTGACCGACAGCGGACCGTCGGTCCCGTGAAACGGACGGTCCCGGTCCGCCAAGGGCGCCCGGTAGGTCTCCGAACGGCGGAAGTACGGCAGGACATCGGCATAGGACCAGCCCGTGCAGCCCAGTTCCGCCCAGCGGTCGTAGTCGCTCGCATGTCCGCGGGTACAGACCGTGGCGTTGATACTGCTGCTGCCGCCCAGCGTCTTGCCGCGCGGCTGGTAGGTCCGACGCCCGCCCAACTCCCGTTGCGGGGTGCTCCAGAACGCCCAGTTGACGAAGGCCTTGCCGACCAGGGCGCCAATGCCGAACGGCATGTGGATGAGCGGATTGCGATCCACCGGGCCCGCTTCCACCAGGCAGACGCGGTTGGCGGGGTCGGCCGACAACCGGTTGGCCAGCACGCAGCCGGCGCTGCCGCCCCCGATGATGATGTAGTCGTAGTTCAACGCGGTCTCCTGTTGCCGCGGTCGATCCCGTGTCGCCGCTCCATCGGTGCGCAGGCCGCGCCGCCGACGATCGGTCATCCGACCGGGATCGAGGACTTATTTTGACAAAAGTCCATTCTTGACCGGGCCAGAACATGGCGCAAGCGGCGCCCACGTCATGACGGGATCACGGCGGCCCGACCACCAAGCTGCGCGGCAACGGTCTCGGGCTGACGATGCGCCCTCCAAACGCCGTCATAAACAACATCAATTATTAATAATAGTTCGTTGATTTATATCTAATTCTTTTATCAACAAAGAAAAACTCGCGCACCCGGTTCAGACGCGCCGCAGCCGCAGCGCGTTCCCGATCACGGACACCGACGACAGGCTCATCGCGGCGGCGGCGATCATCGGCGACAGCAGCAATCCGAAAAACGGATACAGCACACCAGCGGCTACCGGCACGCCCAGGCTGTTGTAGCCGAACGCGAACCACAGGTTCTGGCGAATGTTCCGCATCGTCGCCCGCGACAGGCGGATGGCGATGGCGACACCCAGCAAGTCGCCGCGCACCAGGGTGACACCGGCCGACTCGACGGCGACATCCGCGCCGGTCCCCATCGCGATGCCGACATCGGCCTTGGCCAGTGCCGGCGCGTCATTGATGCCGTCCCCGGCCATGGCGACGACCCGCCCCTGTTCCTGCAGCTCGGAGACGATCCGTGCCTTGTCCTGCGGCATCACCTCGGCATGCACCTCGTCGATGCCCAGCTGCTGCGCCACATGTTCGGCGGTAGCGCGACCGTCACCGGTCAGCATGATCACGCGAATGCCTGCATGCCGCAGCTGCCCCATGGCATCGGCCGTGGTGCCCTTGATGGCGTCGGCGATGCTGAGCCAGGCGGCGAGCCGGCCGTCGACGACCAGATACACGACGGTGGCGCCGCCGGCTCGCGCGGCCTCCGCAGCGTCGCGCACCGCGGACAGCTCCGCCGATTCACGCTCCGCCAGATGCGTGTTGCCCACCGCGACCCGACGACCCTGCACCGTCGCCCAGACGCCCAGCCCGGCGTCGCTATCGAAGTCATCGGCGGGTGCCAGGTCCAGCTCGCGATCCCGCGCCGCGTCGACGATGGCGCGGGCCAGCGGATGCTCGCTGGCGGCTTCCACCGAGGCCGCGAGGCGCAACAGCTCAGCCTCGGACTCATCGCCCAGGGGATGCACGCCGGTGAGTCGCGGTCGCCCTTCCGTCAAGGTCCCGGTCTTGTCCACCACCAGGGTGTCGACCTGTTCCAGACGCTCCAGCGCCGCGGCATCCTTGACCAGTACGCCCTGCTCCGCGCCACGGCCCACGCCGACCATGATCGACATCGGCGTCGCCAGCCCCAGCGCGCAGGGACAGGCAACAATCAGCACGGACACGGCGGCCAGCAGCGCATGCGCCAGTGCCGGACTCGGGCCGAGCAGGGCCCAGGCCACGGCCGCCGCCACCGCGCAGACCACGACCGCCGGCACGAACCACGCGGCCACCTTGTCGACCAGGCTTTGCACCGGCGCCCGTGAGCGCTGGGCATCCGCGACCATCGTCACGATCTGGGACAACAGCGTGTCGGCGCCGACGCGCTCGGCCGTCATCACCAGACTGCCGTTGCCGTTGACCGTGCCGGCGGACAGGCTGTCGCCCTCCGTCTTGCGCACCGGGTCGGGTTCGCCGCTGAGCATCGACTCATCCACGTGACTCGCCCCCTCGGCGATCACGCCGTCCACCGGCACCTTCTCGCCAGGGCGCACGCGCAGCCGATCCCCGGTCTGCACCTGCTCAAGCGGCACATCGGACTCGCGTCCGCTGTCGTCCAGCCGGTGCGCGATGCTGGGCGCGAGCTCGAGCAGCGCCCGGATGGCGCCGGAGGTGCGCGCACGGGCCCGCGCCTCCAGCACCTGGCCGAGCAGGACCAGCGTCACGATCACGGCCGCCGCCTCGAAATACAGCGGCGCGCGGCCATGCTCCAGAAACGCCTCGGGCAACACGCCCGGCATCAGGGTCGCGACCAGCGAATAAAGCCAGGCGCTGCCCGTGCCCAGTGCGATCAGCGTGAACATGTTGAGATTCCAGCCCCGCAGCGAGACCCAGCCACGGACGAAGAACGGCCAGCCGGCCCACAACACCACCGGCGTCGCCAGCACCAGCTCCGCCCAGGCTGTCCAGGCGCCATGCAGCGGCAGGCCCAGCATGGGCCCCATCGCGATCACCAGCAGAGGCAGCGACAGGACAACGCCCAGCCGGAACCGTCGCTGCATGTCGCGCAGTTCGCCATCGTCCTCCTGCCCGGTGGGCACCATGGGTTCAAGCGCCATGCCGCAGATGGGACAGTCACCCGGTTCATCACGAACGATCTCTGGATGCATCGGACAGGTGTACTGCGTCCGTCGCGGCATCGGCGTCCGCGGCTCCAATGCCATGCCGCAGCTGGGGCAGGCGCCGGGGGACGACGCCTGCACGTCCGGGTGCATCGGGCAGGTCCAGATCGCGGCATTCACCGGCGCTGCCGGCTTGCTCGCGTCGTGATGATGGTGCTGACAGTGCGAATGATCTTCCACGGCGAACACTCCGAATTTGAATGCGACCAGCTTACAATCTGGAGTCTGGTCCAGAGTCAAGAGATATGGAGCGCGCCATGAGCGGCATGACGATCGGTCGGCTGGCCAAGGCCACGGGTGTCAACATCGACACCATTCGCTACTACGAACGCGAGCGGCTGCTGGCGGAGCCGCAACGCCGGCCCTCCGGATATCGCGTCTATGACGACAGCGCCGTCGAACGTCTGCACTTCATCCGGCGGGCCAAGCAGCTGGGCTTCACGCTCACCGAAATCGGCGAGCTGCTGGAACTGAGCAGCGGTACGGACATGAGCGCCGTGCGGGCCGCCGCGTCCGCGAAACTGGATGACGTTGAACGTCGCATCCGGGAGCTGCAAAGCGTCCGCCGCGGCCTCAAGACGGTCATCGATGCCTGTCCGGGGCACGGCGATCCGCACCAATGCCCCATCATCCAGTCGCTGTCGGCCGGTGCGCCCCCGGCGGACTGAGATCACCCCCGAGCCGCACCGCAGACACCGCGCCGGTACGCGATCAGATAAACGGCCGGAATCACCACCAGGCTCAGCAGCAGTGCGCTGATCGCGCCGCCGAACAGTGGCGCCGCGATGCGGTGCATCACTTCCGAGCCGGTGCCCTGATTCATCATCACGGGCAGCAAACCGAAGATCAGCGTCGCCGTGGTCATCACCACGGGCCGTAGTCGCAATCCGGCGCCGTCCGCCACCGCCTGCCGCCATTCCCCCGGCGACGGTGCGCCGCCCGGTTCGGTGGCCGCGGCAATCAGCCGGTCTCTGGCCATGTTCAGGTAGACCAGCATGACCACGCCGATTTCGGTGGCCACGCCCGCCAGCGCGATGAATCCCACCCCGACGGCGACCGACAGCTGATAGTCCAGCAGATAAAGCAACCAGACGCCGCCAATCAGCGCCAGCGGCACCGTGCCGAGAATGATCGCGACCTGGGCCAGACTGCGGAACGCCAGGTAGAGCAGCAACGCTATCACCGCCAGGGTTGCCGGCACCACCAGCGCGAGCTTCTGTTTCGCGCGTTCCATGTATTCGTACTGCCCCGACCAGTGCAGCGTGTAGCCAGGCGGCAGATCCAGCGCCTGCTCGACCACCGATTTCGCGTCGCTGACATAAGAGCCGATGTCGCGATCGGCGATGTCGACGAACACCCAGCCGGCCGGCCGCGCGTTCTCGCTCTTGATCATCGGCGGGCCATCCTCGACCCGCACCTCGGCGACATCACCCAGGGCCACCTGGGCACCGGTGGGCGTGACAATCGGCAGCGCATCAATCGCTTCCACGGAGTCCCGGACCGCCTGTGGATACCGCAGATTGACCGGGTAACGCTCCAGGCCTTCGACGGTCTGGGTCACGTTCATGCCCCCGATGGCGGCGCGCACCACCGCCTGCACGTCGGCGATGTTCAGGCCCAGGCGTCCGGCGCGTTCGCGATCGATGTCCACGGTGATGTAGCGGCCTCCGGCCACGCGCTCCGCATAAACGCTGGCCGTGCCACGCACCTGCGGGAGAATGTCCTCCAGTTGGCGTCCGATCGCCTGGATCCGGGTCAGATCGGCCCCGCTGATCTTGACGCCCACCGGAGTCTTGATACCGGTGGCCAGCATGTCGATTCGGGTCTTGATCGGCATCACCCAGGCGTTGGTGACCCCGGGAAGCCTGACGCGCTGCCGAATCTCCTCGCGGATGTCATCCAGCGTCATACCTTCGCGCCATTCACTTTGCGGCTTGAAGGTGATCGTGGTCTCGATCATGGTCAGTGGCGCCGGATCGGTGGCGGTATCCGCGCGACCGATCTTGCCGAACACGGACTCCACTTCCGGCACCGACTTGATGAGCTTGTCGGTTTGCTGCAGCACCTGCCGCGCCTTGCCGACCGAGATGCCCGGACGGGTGGTCGGCATGTACATCCAGTCGCCCTCGTCCAGCGGCGGCATGAACTCCGAACCCAGTCGGCTGGCCGGATACCAGGTCGCGGCCAGTACGACGACACCGGCCCCGAGCACCAGCCAGGGCGCACGCAGCACGGCATGAATCACCGGCCGGTAGGCCGCCATCAACAGGCGATTGATCGGGTTCTCACGCTCCGGCCGTATCCGTCCCCTGACGAAATAGCCCATCAGCACCGGCACCAGCGTGATCGCAAGCCCGGCGGACACCGCCATCGCGTAGGTCTTGGTGAAAGCCAGTGGCGCGAACATCCGCCCCTCCTGCGCCTCCAGCGTGAACACCGGCAGGAAACTGAGCGTGATGATCAGCAGCGAAAAGAACAGCGCCGGCCCCACCTCGCTGGAAGCATCGACCACGCGCTGCCAGGTGTCGCGGGCATCGTCCTCGCGCTCCATGTGCTTGTGGAGGTTCTCGATCATCACGATGGCGGCATCGACCATCGCCCCGATCGCGATCGCAATGCCGCCCAACGACATGATGTTCGCGTTCAGGCCCTGGAACCGCATGATCAGGAACGCGCCGAGAATCCCGACCGGCAGGCTGACGATCGCGACCAAAGCGGAGCGCAGGTGAAACAGGAATAGCGCGCAGACCAGCGCGACGATGAGGAACTCCTCGATCAGCGTGCGGTAGAGATTGCTCACCGCCCGGCCGATGAGATCGGAACGGTCGTAGACCGTCACCACCTCCACGCCGTCGGGCAGGCTGGAGCGCAGCTGGGCGAGCTTGGCCTTGACGCGCTCGATGGTGGCCTGCGCATTCTCGCCAAAGCGCATCACGATCACGCCGCCGACGACCTCGCCCTCCCCGTTCAGTTCGGCGATGCCACGCCGCAACTGCGGGCCCAGACGCACGTCGGCCACATCGGCCAGACGCACGACCACGCCGTCCGAGGTGGTGCGCAGCGGAATCGCCTCCAGATCGTCGACCCCGCTCAGATACCCGGTGGCCCGCACCATGTACTCGGCCTCGGCCATCTCCACCACGGCGCCACCCGACTCCTGGTTGGCGGCCTGAATGGCCTGGTGCACCCGCATCAGGGGCATGTTCAGTGACCGCAGCTTGTCCGGATCCACGACCACCTGATACTGGCGCACCATGCCGCCCACGGTGGCCACCTCGGACACGCCGTCAACGGTCTGCAACTCGTATTTCAGGAACCAGTTCTGCAGCGAGGTCAGCTCGGACAGATCGTGCCGCCCGCTGCGATCGACCAGTGCGTACTCGTAGACCCAGCCGACTCCGGTGGCGTCCGGCCCCAGGGCCGGCCTCGCGTCAGCCGGCAGGTTGGGCGCCACCTGCGACAGGTACTCCAGCACCCGCGAGCGAGCCCAGTACGGATCGGTGCCGTCCTCGAACAGGATATAGACGTAGGAATCACCGAAGAACGAGTAGCCACGCACGGTCGCCGCACCCGGTACCGCGAGCATCGCGGTGGACAATGGATAGGTCACCTGCTCCTCAACCACTCTCGGAGCCTGCCCGGCGAACGGCGTGCGGATGATGACCTGCACGTCCGACAGGTCCGGGATCGCGTCTACCGCGGTGTTCTTCACCGCCATCAGGCCGGCGACCACCAGAAACAGCGTCGCGATCAGGACCAGTGGCCGGTTGTTGACCGACCAGTTGATGATGCGGGCGATCAACGCTCCGGCTCCAGCCTGTCCACCATCATCGTGCCGTGCTTGAGCGTGAAGCGAACGTCGTCACCCTGCTCCACGGCGTCCAGGTCGACATCCGGCCCCACCGGGAAGGGCATGGTCATGCCGGGCATGCCCACCGATTCGATCGGCTCATGATTCAAGGTGACACGACGCCTGTCGCGATCCACGCCCATGACCTTGGCCCGGGTCATCCCGTCCTTCGCGGTCTCGGACATCGACATCTCGCCGTGGTCCATCGCGTGGTCGTGCGCGGCGCCGTGGTGATCCATGTGGCCGTTCATCGCATGGCCGTCGCCATCGTCCTTGGCGGCCAGCGCCGCCGGCGCCAGTCCCGTCAGGGCCAGGGTCAAGCCCAGTGCAAACAGCGTGTTGTAATTCTTCATTGTCCCGCCTCCATTTGATTGATGGTCATGGTCTGGTCGTCCAGACCGAAAAGCAGTTCGTCGCCGGCTTCGACGGCGCCGAGGTCGATCTCCGGGCTCACGGGAAAGGGCATGGTCATCGCCGGCATGCCCATGGATTCAATCGGTTCGTGTTCCAGCGTGATCCGGCGGTGTTCCCGATCGACCGCGATCACGCGGCCGCTGGTCATGCCCTCGCCGGACTCCATCGGCATGGCGGCCTCACGCATCGCGTGATCGCCGTGACGCGGCCCGCCTCCCGCATCCATGCCGTCCATGGTGTCGGACGGCTGAATCCCGGTGACCTGATAGCGACCCGCCGCGGGTTGCGTGACCGTGACCTCGACCCGGTCACCGACCCGTACGTCCGCCACGTCCGCGGCAAGCTCGAAGGACATGGTCATGCCCGGCATCGCCAGTCCGCCCTCACCCAGCGGCGTGATCGGGCCATGCTCCAGCATGATGGTGCCGGCGGCCTCGTCCAGCGACCGGACCACGCCCATGGCCATGCCGCCGGGATGCACCGCTTGCAGCCGCAGGGTCTCGGCGTCGAGATTCGCCTCCGAGTCGATCAGGAACTGCCCGGACACCACGACCTGATCGCCGGCAGCCACGCCCTCCAGCACCTGCAGGTCGTTTCCGGCACGCAGGCCGATCGTCACCGGCACCACGTCAAAGGCGCCGTCGCCCACGCGCCTCACCACGCGGTCTCCTGCGCCGCCACGAATCACCGCCGCGGACGGCACGGTCAACGCGTTGTCCAGCGGTTCGGCCCGGATCGTCGCGCGAGCGAACATGTTCGGCCGCAGGGCTCCATCCGCGTTGTCGAAGACCAGCCTCGCCGTAACGGTGCGGGTCACCGGATCGAGACTGGGATAGACGTAATCGACCCGACCCTGCCACCGCCGGCCCGGATAGGCATCGACGGTTGCCGTCGCCGACAATCCCTCTCGCACCAGGCCCGCGTCACGCTCCATGAGGTCGACCAGCACCCAGACGGTCTCCAGGCTGGCCAGCGTCATCATGTGCGTGCCCGGCGAGATGAACTGACCGTCACGCACACCCAGCATGGCGACCACGCCATCGGACTCCGCGGTCTGTCGCAGCTGCCGGGCCGGTTCACCTCGCTGTCGCAGGGCGCGAATCTGCGCATCGCTGTAGCCCAGTGCCGCGAGCCGTTCCGCGGCCGCCCGCACCAGCGCCGAGCGACCCGATGCGCGCGCGGTCAGGTACTCCTGCTCGGCGGCGGTCAGCTTGGGCGAGAACAGGGCATACAGGAGTTCGCCGGCCCTGACCGCGCCACCCTCGGTGGCCACCGACAGCTGCTCGAGCCAGCCTTCGGCCCGCGCATGAATCATCTGGAAGCTGTTCTCGTCGTAGGCAACCGTCCCCACCGCCGGAATCTCGCGGGACAGCGCGCGGCGTTCCACCGTCGCGGTCCTTACCCCGAGGTTCTGCACGACGGCCGGGGTGATGGTGACATCGGCGCCGCCCGCCCCCCCGCCTTCGGCGCACACCGGCACCAGGTCCATGCCCATGGGCGACTTGCCGGGTTCGTCGCGCTGGTAGCTGGGATCCATCGGTGCCGCCCAGTGCCGTGGCGCGGCGCCATCGGCGCAGGGGCCGTCACCGCCTCCGGACTCCATGCCGGCCATGTCGTGAGCGCCGTTGCCCGCCAGCAACCAGCCGGCCAGTCCGCCGACGGCCAGCAGCAGCGCGCCCGAAATCAATGTGCGCAGGCTCATGGTCGAGTCTCCTGAAAAAGATGCAGAGTCGGGTCGGCCACCTGAGTCGCCAGCGCGGCGCGGGCGGTCCATTCCTCCACCCGGGCGCGCTCGACCCCGAGGCGCGTTTCCAGCAGTTGCTGTTGCGCGTCGACGACGGCCTGAAAGTCACCGGCACCGGTTTGCCAGTCGGCCTGAGCGGCCGCGAGATTCTGCCTGGCCAGCGGCAGCAGTTCGTTGCGGTACAGCGCCAGGGTCTGACGCGACTGCTGGACCTGCGCATGCGCACCGGCGACGGCCGCGGCGACCTGCCCGGAGAGGTCCCGTTGTGCCCAATGCGCGCGCTGGACATCGGCGCGCGCGGCCTCTACCTCCTGACGTCGCCGGTCGAAGTTCAGCGGCAGGTTCAGGCTGACACCCGCCTGCAGACGCTTTTCCGGTGGATCGAGCGTGCCGAGATGGCTCAGGTTCAGGCGCAGGTCGGGCATGCGATCACGCTGCGCGAGCTCGGCGCGGTGCGCGTACATCCGCTCGCGGGCGTCCAGCGCCTGGAGCGCGGGCTGGCGCGCCTGCGCGGTTTCGATCAGCACCGCGAGCGGCGGCAGGCCGGGTGGCTCCGGCCAAGATGCCGGCGCGCCCAGCGGCGTCTCCACGGGCTGGTCACGCAGCGCGTTGATTGTCGCCGCGATCGTCCGCTGACGTTTCACCAGCTCCAGTGCCTCGCGGCGCAGGCTGACCTCACGCAAACCGGCCTGAAGCACCGCCTGCTGAGTGCCGCGGCCACTGGCGTAGAGCTGTGTCGCGACCTCACCCAGCTCGCGCAGCAACGCCTGATCATCGGCATTGATCGCCAGCGCCTGGTGGACCAGATACCACTGACCGAACTGGCGCCTCGCCTGTTCGACGACCTGGAGCCGCAGACTCTCGAGATCCATGGCCTGTGCCTGACTGGCAGCCTGGGCCGCCTCGCGTTTCAGGTCCAGCTTGCCGGGCCACGGGATGGCCTGGCTGATCTGCCAGATCTGCCGGGTTCCGAGGTCCTCGTCACCGATCGTCTCCGGCGCAACCGCCCAGCCGAGCACCGGATCAGGCAGCGCGCCGGCCGGACCGACCCGGGCCTCGGCAGCAGCAAGGGCCTGGGCCAGCGCCTGTGGACCGGGATGGCGCGCAAGCACCTCGCGAACCAGCTCCTCGCCACTGAGCATGCGTTGTCCGGCACCGCCCGCGGCGCTACAGAGGTTGACCAGCGTCGCCAGCGCAAGCCCGACGATCAGCCGGGTCACGACACCGCCTCCGCTGGCTTGGGGCATGGAACCCCGCGCCCGCCGACAGCGACGAGCAAACGAGTGTCAACGGAATCGGCGAATCCGCCGGCCACACGCTGACCGCATGCGAGGGGCAAGACGGAAAGCACCCTGTCACGGGCGACCGCCTGACTCGGCGCGCGAACAGCCCGAAGGCCGGCCGCTGCGCCGGTGTAGAACGTTCTCATGGGATCTTCCTGAAGAGGCAAATCGGCGGCGCGGTTCAGGCGCCGGACGAATCGGGTTCAGGAATGATCTTGTGGTGGTCGTATCGGTGGGTGGCTGTGAGCCGGCAGCAAGCGCGCCGGATACGATTCGATCAATGCCTCCGTCGCCTGAACACCCGGCAGGATCAAGGCATCCGCCGGCAGCGACACATGCGCCAGCGCGGCGCAGAGGCTGGCGCACTCGCCGGCCGACATGTCGGAATCGTCCATGTGAACCTTACCGTGACAGCGCTCCGGCTCACCGGCCATCTCGCTGCCGGCCTCGTCATGCATCATCGGCGCGGGCGACCCGCAGACGAACGCCGTCGCCGTGCCGACCGGCATCCAGATCATCACGATCGTCAGGAGAATGTAGGTGGCTGTTTTCATCGGCGGTCAGGACTATCCAGCTTCATCATAAACCCTGGACCGTGGTCGAGAGTCAAGACGGCAGTGTCCGTCGCAGGACGGCCGAGACCGGATGAGACGCGGATCACGTCTGCCCGGAGCCGATTGGGAATGGCGCGCCCGGCAGGATTCGAACCTGCGACCGCCGGCTTAGAAGGCCGATGCTCTATCCAGCTGAGCTACAGGCGCGTGGGTTGCCATTCTAGGCGATGCGCGTCGTCAGGTCTGCGGTGACGGACATCCACGTGCCGACGCCCGGGCAGCCGCTACGGCTCCGGCGGACCACTGGGGCATCCCTCCCGGGACCCGACACGCTGCGACAACTCGCGACAAAGCCTCGCGGCCTGGTCGGCATCACCCCGAGCGCGCAGCAGCTTGGCGAGACGCACGGTGGCTACGGGTTCAAGAGGCGTCTGATCGAGCACGCGGCGATACCAGCCCTCGGCGGTCACCGCGTCACCCGACGCCAGATGAGCGTCCCCGATGAGAATGCCCAGGGGCGCCCGCCACGGGCCGATGCGCTGCGGCTCTTCCGCGTACTGACGATTCATGGTGGCGAAGGCCTGTTCGTACCAGCGAAGCGCTTCGGCGGTGTCACCGCCAATGGATGCGAGTTCGCCCAGGTTGATCATGGCCTCCCAGGCCGTGGCATCAAGTTGGATGGCGCGCTGGTAGCTCTCGCGAGCTTCGTCCAGCTTGCCCTGGGCCGAATAGGCGAAGCCAAGCGCCTTGTGCGCGTCCGCATCGCGTGGCGCCAGTCGAACGGCGCGGGCGGCAAGCGCTTCCGAGCGGGCGAGGACGGAGGCCATGTCGGGCCCCTGAGTGATGCCCTGCGCCAACGCATCGCCCAGCGAATTCGCCGACGAATCGTCACCTGGCGCCGACTGCCAGCGCACCACCCGCTGCACCAGCGCGTTGGCGAGGCCCGCCTGCGCCGGCGCATAGGCCGGATCGATCGCGATTGCCCGCTCGTACAGCACGATCGCGGATTCGTTGTCGGCTCGGGTGAACCGCATGTACAGATCGTGCGCGCGATCGGCCAGTCCCTCGGCGCCGGCCGATTGGGCTGCGTCGGATGCGGGCGATGTCGCCGCGGCTGACGGCGACCCGTCATTCATCCGATGGAACACGAGCGCCGCGATCAGACTCAGCAGCACCAGGGCACCCGCCAGTCTCCATGGCCGCGGGCGCGACCCTGAGCCCGGTCCGGGCTGCACCTCGGGGTCGCTCCGATCCGGCCGAACCTCGGCAATCAACCGATAGCCACGCTTGGGGATCGTCTCGACATAGGCCGGCGCCTGGGTCCGGTCACCCAGTGCGCGCCGGAGCTTGGACACGGCGCGCGCCAGGGAATCCTCCCCGACCACCACGCCGGGCCAGACCAGCG